>CALMJN010000136.1 GCA_937864385.1 uncultured Methanosarcinales archaeon
TAATTATATGCTCTCTGCTGCTGGCTTCGTTTGCAGCAGAGGATGGCCAATACGGGCTGTGGGATGATGTTCAGCAATTGGATTCAAGCGGTCAGCCCATAGCCGATTCATACGGCCAGGACATTGTTGAGCCGTTTGAGAGAGAACTAGATTCATTTGATTCAGCTATTATTAAGCCATTTAACGACACCACAGTAGAGTCAAGGGAAGAAGAGACAACATATCTGGATTATCAAAATCAGACTTCTTTAGAGGACAACTACAATCCTCTATACGATACTTATTCCCAGATCCCCAATGTGCAGGAGACGACCAGCCTGGCCCTTTCCGTATCGGATCTGGACGGGGACAATGCCGCCGACCTTCTGGTGATGAACATCAGCGGCCAGGCAGAGACAGAAGACTTTAACTCCAGCATATCCGCTCTCCGCGGCGCAGACGGCAGCACCCTTTGGCAGAAGGATTATCCCGGCTCGCTGGTCTATGCCATGACCGCGGGAGATCTCAACGGCGACGGCCGGACCGATGTCATGGTAAACCAGGTCCTGGCCGGGCAGGAATTGAGCCTCTCCAGCAGCGTTTCCGTTTTCGATGGATCCAACGGCGATGAGATCTGGAGCCGTCCTCAGAGCATGGCCGTGACTGTGGCCTATCCGGTGAAGGACACCGACGGTGACGATGCGCCGGACATCGTGGTGCACACATTCCATATTGACGGCATGAACGGCAGCCTGTCCACCCGCATTGCCAGGGTCAGCGGTGCCAGTGGCATGAATATAGATGAAAAGGAATTTATCGGGGCCCTGGCGGTCGAATATCCGGCAGGAAACCTCACTGCCGATGCCGAGCCGGACAGCATCATTGCCATCTACCAATTGAATGGAATCATGAGCGGCGAGCTGGAAGATGATCTCATGAACATCACCGCCACCACTCTAGAGGCCATAGATGGTAAAGGCGGGGCAGAGCTTTGGGAGCAGAGCTTTTCCGGCCCGGTTGCAGCCATCCCGTTGACGGACCTGACCGGAGACGGCAAGGATGAGCTGGCGGCCTACCTCATCAATTATGGCGATGATGCATCAATCACCAATGATCTCGCCCTGCTGCAGGGCTCAGACGGAGCGGTGCTCTGGCAGAAATCCTTCCCCGGCTTCATGGCCATAGCCATTCCCGGAGCAGACCAGACCGGCGAGGGACTGCGAGATCTGATCATCTACAAGGTGGAGGGATCGGAGGAGATGGAGACGCTGGCAGTCAAGGGAGACGATGGAAGACAATTATGGAACAGGACGGGAATGATTTACATCCCATCCGATCTCTGGGGCCAGGAGCTTCTCTCCTTTTTGCCGGCTTCCCTCTAATGTAGAATTAAGCCGGCAATCAACAATTTTTTTCTGAGCTTAGGGAATAAGAGAGCCCGTCTGTGGTTATTATGATGTCCCCGCAGGTGTCGGTGCGATAAATACTAGAGCCGGCGGCCTCTAGGTTGGAGAGAGTCCTTTCGGTGGGATAGCCGTAGTAGTTTCCTTCACCCACGGAGATAACGCTCACAGCGGGCCTTACTTTTTCCAGGAATTCTGGGCTGGAGGCGGAGGTTCCACCATGATGCCCCACCTTGAGGATCTGGCTGGAGAGGTTGATGCCGGAGGAGACGAGGCTCTTCTCCACCACTGTGTCCGCATCGGCCATGAAGAGAAGTGAGATCCGGTCATAGGTCAGGCGCAAAACCAGGGAGTTCTGGTTCATGTCTCCGGAGAGGGCTCTGACCACAATCGACTCCCAGGGATTTTTCATGGCCGCATGCCTGCTCAGCTTCACCCCGCCGGAGAGGCCGCCCTGGGGCGGCCAGAGGACCTCGATCTTGAGGGCGGGATCGAGGTCTATCTCCTGGCCGGCGTATGCCGGAGCATAGGAGATGTTCTTTTTCTCCATAAAAGCTCTGAACCTCTTATAGATCAGAGAGGAATCATTTTCTCCGTTGTCCATGGCCTGCTTTACGGGAAGGTCCGCCAAAACGGCTATCAATCCCCCGATATGATCGTCGTGTGGATGGGTCAGGATCAGGAGATCCAGGTGGGACACATTCTGTTCTCTCAGATACTCTTCCAGCCGGGGGCCCATCTCCGGAGGGCCGCCGTCGATGAGAAGGCTTTTTTCATTGAACTGGAGCAGGATGCTGTCCCCCTGGCTTACATCGATGAAATGGGCCGTAAGGTTCTCAGCGGCTGATGCAGACAGGGCTAAAGCAAAGATGAAAAGAAAAAGCCCAATCCAGCCTGAGCCATTCATGCCCGGCCCTATAGTCTGGATATAGAAATAAAGCTGCTGGCTGGACTGCTGATGCGTTTATAGAAGAAAAAGGATTCGTTTACTGCACTGCGCTCTTGACCTCATCCACGATCTTGTTCAGGATGCTCTTTTCCTTCTCCGAGGATTTGGAACCTCTCTTTTCCCCGAACTCCGCCGCCAGTTCCTCCAACAGCTGCCTCTGCCGGTCAGTGAGGGCGGATGGGGTCTTGATGTTGACCTTCACATGCAGGTCGCCCGAGCCCATCCCCTGCAATCGGGGCATGCCCTTTCCCCTCAGCCGGAATATCGTCCCGGTCTGGGTTCCTGCCGGGACCTTCATCTTGGCCCGGCCGGTGAGGGTGGGAACTTCGACTTCAGCTCCCAGGGCGGCCTCGGTGAAGCTGATGCCCCTCTCCAGGAGCAGGTCGCTCTCAATCCTCTGGAACTTGGGATGGGGCATGACATTGATGACCACATAGAGGTCCCCGCTCTCTGCCCCCTGGGCCCCGGCGTCTCCCTGGCCCCGCAGCTTGAGATGCTGGCCGTCTTCCACCCCAGCAGGAATTTTGATGTTGATCTTGCGCGTCTTTCGGATCCTTCCCGATCCGCCGCAGTCGCCGCAGGGATTGGTAATGATCTGGCCCTTTCCGCCGCATTTGGGGCAGGGAGAGGCGGTGACCATCTGGCCGAAGGGGGTGTTCTGGGCCCGGGTGATCTGGCCCGAGCCGTGGCAGTTGCCGCAGACGCTGGGGGATGTTCCGGGCTTGGCCCCGCTGCCCCGGCAGGTGCCGCAGTTCTCCGTGCGGGGCACCTCAATGGTTGACTCCAGGCCGGAGGCGGCCTGCTCCAGGGTGATATTGATGTCATAGCGCAGGTCCCGGCCACGCGCCGGCCCCCGGCTGCGGCCTCCGCCGCCGAAGAACATATCGAAGATGCTCTCCCCGCCGCCTCTGGGCCCGCCCCCGCCAAAGCCGAATCCCCGCAGCAGATCCTCGAAGTTGACCCCCCGGAAGAGGTCCTCCTGGGAATACTGGCTGTTGATGCCGGCATGCCCGAACTGGTCGTACTTCTGCCTCTTCTCCGGATCGGACAAAACGGCATAGGCCTCGGAGATCTCCTTGAACTTCTCCTCCGCTCCGGCCTCCTCGGAGCGGTCCGGATGGTACTTCATGGCCAGCTTGCGGTAAGCTCCCTTGATGTCCTTCTCGCTTGAGTCCCTGGCAAGGCCCAGGACCTCGTAGTAGTCCTTCTTATCCGGCATAATCGGCTCTATTCCTCTCTGTCGGGGCTTTCAGCTTCTGCTCTGGATTTTCCTTGGGCGGGGCGGCTTTTCATTTGAGGATCTTTCCTGAAGCTTTTCAGATTATATCGCTTCGAAGCCACTCACTTCTTGTCGTTTACTACCTCGTAGTCGGCATCAACCGTCTGATCGGACGGCCCCGATCCGCTCTCCTGGCCGCTGCCCTGGCTCTGCTGAGCCTGCTGCTTCTGCTGAGCCTCCGCCGCCTTCTGGTACATGGCTGCCGACAGCTCGTAAATGGTGTTTTGCAGGGACTCGGTCTTGGTCTTGATCTCTGAGATATCGCCGCCGGTCTGAGCGTTCTTGAGATCGGCTATGGCTGCCTCGATCTTCTGTTTCTGCTCCGCCGTGGCCACTTCTCCCGCATCCTTGAGCATCTTCTCGCTGGCATAGATCAAGGAGTCGGCGGCATTCTTGACCTCGATCTCCTCCTTTCTCTTCAGATCGTCAGCAGCAAAGCGCTCCGCATCCTTGATCTTGGCATCGATCTCCTCCTTGGAGAGCTTATGAGGAGCGGTGATGGTCATATTCTGCTCCTTCTTGGTGGCCAGATCCTTGGCCGAGACATGGATGATGCCATTGGCATCGATGTCGAAGGTGACCTCGATCTGGGGAATGCCCCGCGGTGCCGGTGGAATTCCCACCAATGTGAACCGGCCCAGGGATACATTGTCCTTGGCCATGGGCCTCTCGCCCTGCAGGACATTGATCTCCACGCTGGTCTGGTTGTCCGCTGCGGTGGTGAAGATCTGGCTATTTCGGGTGGGAATGGTGGTGTTCCTCTCGATGAGCCTGGTGCTGACAGCTCCCAGGGTCTCAATGCCCAGAGAGAGCGGTGTGACATCCAGTAGCAGCAGGTCCTTGACCTCTCCGCCCAGAACTCCGGCCTGAATCGCAGCGCCCATGGCCACGCACTCCATGGGGTCCACGCCCCGCTCTATGTCCTTGCCCATGAAGCTCTTGACGAACTCCTGGACCACAGGCATCCTGGTGGGACCGCCTACCAGAATGATCTTACCTATGTCTGACTTCTCCAGCTTGCTGTCTTGCAGAGCCCTGCTCATGGGACCGCGGCAGCGCTCAATGACATCCTGGATCAGTTCATCGAGCTTGGAGCGATCCAGGGTCATGGAAAGGTGCTTGGGTCCGCTGGCGTCAGCGGTGATATAGGGCAGGTTGAGGTTTGTCTGCATTACGCTGGATAGCTCGATCTTGGCCACCTCCACCGCCTCCCGCAGGCGCTGCATGGCCATGGAATCGCGGCGCAGGTCCACTCCTGACTCGGCCTTGAACTTGTCCAGAACATAGCTCAAGAGCCTCTCGTCCATATCCCTGCCTCCAAGCTGAGTGTCGCCGGATGTGGACTTGACCTCGAAGACGCCCTCGCCTATCTCCATGATGGTCACATCCAGGGTTCCGCCGCCCAGGTCGAAGACCATGATCTTATGCTCGCCGGTCTTATCCAGGCCGAAGGCAAGAGCTGCCGCCGTGGGCTCATTGATGATGCGAACCACATCCAGCCCGGCTATGGTTCCGGCGTCCTTGGTAGCCTGCCTCTGATTGTCGTTGAAGTAAGCCGGGACGGTGATTACCGCCTTGTCCACGCTGTCGGCGAGGTAAGTCTCCGCATCGGTCTTGATCTTGCGCAGGATCTGAGCCGATATATCCTCAGGGCTGTACTCCTTGCCGTAAACCCTGACCTTGTAGTCAGTGCCCATCTTTCTCTTGATGCCGGTGATGGTTCCTTCCGGGTTGGTGACCGCCTGCCTCTTGGCCGGCTCTCCCACCAGCGCCTGTCCCTCTTTGGTGAAGGCCACATAAGAAGGAAAGGCCTTGCCGCCTATGCTCGTACCCTCTGCACTGGGAATAATAGTAGGTCGGCCGCCGATCAGAACTGCAGCCGCCGAATTGCTGGTTCCAAGGTCGATGCCGATAATTTTTGACAAGATCTCATCTCCTGAACTTGAAAGCTAAAACTACTTCGTCGATATTTAAGCATATCATCTTTTTGCCACTGCCACCTTTGAGAAGCGGATGACATGGCCGCCAAAGAGGTATCCCTTCTGGATCTCCTCGACCACAGATCCCTCCTCCGCTTCCTCGCTCTCCATCTGATAGAGAGCCTCGTGGCGGTAGGGATCAAATTTCATGCCCTTTGCCTCTATGGGCGCCAGCCCCTCTGAGGCCAGGGACGCAAGAAGCTGCATATAAAGCACATTGCTGCCCTGGTCATGCTTAGCTGCCTGCTCCAGGCTGTCCAGTACGGGAAGAAGCTTGCAGACCAGCTTTTCCGAGGCATATTTAATATTCTCCTCTTTCTCCCTGGCCGATCTCTTCAGGACATTGTCCAGGTCCGCCCGGCAGCGCATGAGCAACTCCAGCCTCTCCTCGGCCAGTGAAAGAGCTGCTTTAAGCTCCTCTTTTAGCTCATCGCAGCCCGGCTCCGAGGCTTCCGATATTTCTTCTGATTTGCTGTCCGCATCCGCCATAAGCTTCACCCTTGATATGCTCTCTTTAAAATCCATCAGGGATGGACGGGCCCATGCCCGACTATCCCTTTCCTCCCTTTGATCACTCAGTAATGAGGCATTGGCATCTGGGGCATGGTGTAGTCATGGGGGCTCTGTCCCGGCTTGGGAGCCAGCTCCTCTCTCTTGGCGGCAATGACATCATCCACCCGAAGCACCATTGTTGCCGCCTCCGTTGCCGACTTGATGGCCTGGGTCTTGACCTTGAGAGGCTCCACAATTCCTGCCGCCAGCATATCCGAGGGCTGGCCGGTAACCATATCCAGGCCGAATGCCTTGCCCTGGCCGGTCTTGGCCCGCAGAGCGGCCAATGAGTCCAGGGGATCGAAACCGGAGTTCTCGGCTAAAGTGAGGGGAATGGACTCCACGGCATCGGCAAAAGCCCGGACCGCCAGCTGCTCTCGCCCTTCCAGGGTGGAGGCATACTGCCTCAGATTCTCGGCCACAAGCATCTCCGGAGCGCCTCCGCCGGGCACAATCTTCCTGGAGCGGATGACATCCAAAACCACATTGAGAGAATCATCCAGGGCTCTTTCCATCTCCTCCAAAACCTGCTCCGAGACCCCATGCAGTACTATGGTGACGGCTTTGGCCTGGGGGCATCCCTCTATGAAGAGCATTTTCTTCTCCTTGCCCACCTTGCGCTCCTCAACCAGAGCGGCCGATCCCAGGTCCTTGGCGGTTACAGCCATGACATCTCCCACCAGCCGGGCTCCCGTAGCCAGAGCCAGCATCTTCATATCCTCCCGGCTCACCCGGCGGACTCCCAGCATTCCCTGCCGGGCCAGATAGTTCTGAGCGGTGACTCCGATTCCCTTCTCGCAGAAGACCACATTGGCCCCGGCGGCGGCAATGGCATCGACCTGAGATTTGATCACCATCTCCTCGCCCTCCTTGAAGCTGGAGAGGCTCTTGGCCTCGGTTATGGTGACCTTGGCATCGGTATCAAGCTTCTTGATCTCCAGGGTTCCCTCGAGAAGCATGATTTTAGCATCCTCGATCTTCTTAGGCATCTCCAGCGAGGTTCTCTCCTTCTCCAGCACAATGCCGTAGATTATGGAAGAGTCGTCGATCCTTCCGCCGGGGATCATCACCGTCTTGATGTTCTCCTCTATGTCCTTGCCCTCGAATCCGGCTATGGCCTGGGCTGCTTCCACCGACAACATAGCCAGCTTATCCATGGCCATCTCGATGCCCTTTCCCAGCATAGCGGTCCGGGCGATCTTGGACAAAGTGGCCTCATCAGCCGAGACATCCACAGCCATCTCAGATAGAACCTTCTGGGCTCTCGCCGCAGCCTGCTTGTATCCCTGCACAATGACTGTGGGATGAACATCCTGATCCAGAAGGCCTTCCGCCTTCTCCAAAAGCTTGCCGGCGATGATCACCGCAGTGGTGGTGCCGTCCCCGATCTCATCATCCTGGGCTTTGGCCACCTCCACGATCATCTTGGCCACAGGATGCTCTATATCCATCTCTCGGAGGATTGTGGCGCCGTCATTGGTGATGGTCGCCTCTTCCCCGGCAATGAGCATCTTATCCATGCCCTTGGGACCGAGGGTGGTCCGGATGGACTCGGCAACCGCCTTCGCCGCCAGGATATTCTTCCGCTGCGCATCTTTTCCACTTTCTCTTTTGCTGCCTTCTTTTAATATGATTATAGGAACGCCGCTCAAACCTGCCAAAACTATAGGCCTCCCGGACTTTTTCCTAATACCAGTTTAAAGTTCTATATAAAGGATTCGCATGATGGTTCTGTTGATTCCTATGGTATTCGTTTATGGTGGTGCAAGTGTGGTGGTAACTGCAATTCACGTCCTAAAGCAGTGTTACGAGGAATAGGATTTAAAATTAATATTTAAATGTTGTTATCTCTTTTGGATATCCTTTTATACATCAATTGCGTAGTACGGCCTTACGAGGAATACTATGGTCCAAGCCGTCGCAGGTGGTGAGCGCACCGAAATCAAGTTTGTGTATAAGAGATCGCCTGATTACAAGATAGAGTTTATAAATGGAGCAGCAAGCAATTTAACGCCACGCGGCGAAATTATATGCGATTTCCATTTTGAATCTAAAGATAGGCCAATGGAGCAAATCGGAGAGTTAACACAAGAAGGATTTGCGAAGTTGGACCAGCTTCAGGAAAATTTAAATTTCACGCGGGATGTGAAATTTGGAATAATAATGAACGTTTCGTTTGCAGAAGATCTTATCGAGATGCTCAAAGTAAAGATAGAACAAGGCAAGGAAGTCATTGCATCACGAGAAAAGAAGGAGAGTGCCGATGAATCGGTTCCTTGATGACGGTGCAACCTCCGGACCAGATGTGTTTCCCTTAAAATCAAACAGAAATTTGAACAAGGGAGATGATGGGGCATACTTCAGGAATGTGAGATGGACATATCCAGGATACCGAGAACGATTTCAGCGTCCTAGCCTGTCTCAAGAAAGAATTTTTTGTATTCCACGGAATAATTTGGATGGGACCAATCCCAATAGAGTACCTACACCAATGATCCAGAAAGCTAAGCCCCAATCGGAAATCGATATGCTCAAAAACTCATATGTGTTTCGAGAACCTGATCAAGTTAAATCGTTTCTGTGTGGCAACACTACTCTAAGAAAAATGCTTTCTGCTATGTATTCAAAGATAAGAAAAGAATTTCTCTCAGAAAAGATAATTCTTGAGGTCTTTTCGGATTCGCCGGGGTCCAGCGAAAAGGATGTGGTGGTATCGGTAACAACATCTCTTCCAGTAGATGAGGCGATTGAGCGGTTGGATAAAGTCGAAGATGTTAGATGGATCAAGGATTCTAGCGATCCTTATGTAAATATATGTGTGAAACTAGAATACCAATAAGCTTTTGCTGGAAACATTATTTGGATTTGGCCGAAGATTTGGCCAAGCACGATACGGATGAAGCCAGACTACGGGCTTCAATAAGCAGGGCCTATTATGCTGCATTCTGCAATGCAAGAAATTATATGATAAATAAAGATGATAATCAGTTTCCACAAAGACATGACCATCATAAATATCTAGTCAGATATTATAAAGGTGAATTGAATGAAAGCAAATCGGATGTGGAAGGCATACGATCAAAACTAGGAAAAGATCTGGATATTATGCGTCGTTTTAGAGTCAATGTTGATTATGACGATGATGTACGCAAAATAGGCAACTTGAGTAAGACAACGGCAGACGTCCTAAAGAGATCAAAGCGCGTGATTTCAGATATAGAACGGGGCGGATTCTAAGCATCTTTAGTCTCATGTCTTATGCTTTGATTTAATAGTTCCATCCATTTATTCTGCGCAGATATTCCTACTCCTGCCGCCTCGGCAGGAGTTGCTCAATCTAGCCCCATATGTGGCCTTAGGAAGTTGTAATAGATCTGGTTCATGGGAATAATTGGCGTGTCATCTACCTTATCCCTCTCATGATCTTCTCTCGTTCCCTGATGCTGCCATGCATCCTTTCAAGGACGTTGTTCAAGTTTTCCTGCAAGGCCACATCGGCTATGTGCTTACAGATCTGGTGGTGGTCGTAGAAATCAGCATTAAACGCCTTCTTGTAAGACGCCAGGCGCATGACCGCATGATGGTATGATGGCACGATAGAGGCCTGGCCGGGCATGATCGAGAGCAGCCACCGAAGGCTATTATATATTAAATATCACATATATATTCCAAAGGGTAAGATCTATATAGCCTTCCATCATCCCGATACAAAAGAGCCACAAAGAATAATTCTGAGAGGATCTGTGTTGACATCCAAGATAGTCTCCAGGGATGTGAATCTCTGGTACGGGGAAAAGCAGGCTTTGAAGGATATATGCCTGGAAATTCCCGAAAACAAGATTACAGCTCTGATCGGCCCCTCCGGCTGCGGCAAGTCCACATTTATTCGCTGCCTCAATCGCATGAACGACCTGGTGAACAATATCAGGATCGAGGGTCAAATCCTCTATGATAATATCGACATCTATGGCAAGGATGTAGATGTGGTGGAACTCCGAAAGAGTATAGGCATGGTATTCCAAAAGCCCAATCCTTTTCCCATGTCTATTTATGATAACGTGGCCTATGGTCCCAGAATTCACGGCCAGAGGAATATCGATAAGATCGTGGAGAACAGCCTCAAGGACGCCGCCCTCTGGGAGGAGGTAAGCGAGAGGCTGGATCAACCTGCTCTGGGCCTGTCCGGTGGACAGCAGCAAAGGCTTTGTATTGCCCGCACCCTGGCCATGAAGCCGGACGTTATCTTGTTCGATGAGCCTTGCAGCGCCCTCGACCCCATCTCCACCGGCAAGATAGAGAGCCTTATGGAGGGCCTAAAGGACAATTACACCCAGGTGATCGTCACTCACAATATGCAGCAAGCGGCCAGGATCTCAGACTGCACCGCCTTCTTTTTGCTGGGAGAGCTGATCGAGATGGGCGAGACCAAACGCATCTTTGAGATGCCCCAGGAAAAGAGCACTGAAGATTATATTACCGGAAGAGTCGGCTGAAAGCGAGAGAGAGAGAGAAATGGCAGGGTTGGTTGGGAAGTGTGGTTAGATGAGCCCCTATCGAGAGAGATATCGCAAAGATCTCAATGATCTGAAGATCCTCACCAAAGATCTGGCAGATCGGGTGGGAGAAGCGATCAAAAAGTCGGTGCTGGCGCTGGCCAATGGGGATGTCGATCTGGCCCGAGAGGTGGTAAAAGCAGATCAGGAGCTGGATGATCTGAGCCTCAGGATAGAGAATCTATGTATGGAGCTCTTGGCCCTGCAGCAGCCCATGGCCAAGGACCTGCGGCGCATCGTGGGGATCTTGAAGATTGGCATAGATCTGGAGAGGATCGGAGACCTGGCGGTGGATGTGGCCAGGGTCACCATGCAGTCTCAGAACAAGATCCAGATAACCAAGCTCGAATTCATCCCTCGTATGGCGGAGATAAATGAGAATATGCTGGATCAGGCCATCCAGGCCCTCATGGAAAGTGATGCCGATCTGGCCCGACAGGTAACCAAATGGGATTATGAGATCGATAGCCTTTATGTGAAGGCCAGAGACAAGCTGCTCAAGATCATCATTGAGAGACCTGAGGTGATCAAGGAGGGGACGGCTCTGCTTATGGTCAACAGGCATCTGGAGCGGGCGGGAGATCACATCTGCAACATCTGTGAGAGCATAGTCTATATGGTGCAGGCTAAGAGGGAGCACTTAAACTAGGATCTGATATGGATACGAGAAAGGTACAGCGGACAGGCAAATCGACATTCATCGTCTCCCTTCCCAAGAACTGGGCCATCAAGAACGGCATTTCTGCAGGCTCCATCATTTACATCCATCAGGGAGACAACGGGGCCCTGACCCTTTCTACGGATCGATCCGAGAGGGATCTTCGGGCTCATCTGGACATAGGCGACAAACTGGGAGAGCCTCTGGTCAGAGACATCATTGGATGCTATGTGGGAGGATACCGGGTCATCGAGGTGACTGCCGGTCATATGTCATCCCTGCAGAAGAAGGATCTGCATCAGATCGTCAACAAGCTGATCGGACCGGAGATTTTGGAAGAGACCATCAACAAGGTGGTCATTCAGGATCTATTGAGCTCTGAAGAGCTGCAATCGGAGAGGGCACTGCGGAGGATCAAGACTGTGGTCAAGTCCATGATCTCTGATTCCTTCAGCAGCATTCTGAACAATAACCAGGATCTGGCTATGGATGTCATTGCCCGGGACAATGATGTGGACCGGCTCAACCTTCTCATCTCCCGCCAGTTTACCGAGATCCTCAGATCGGGATCGGTGCGGCAGGAAAGCCTCAATCCCATAACTGCCTTCAATTATATGCAGGCCTCATCTAATCTGGAGAGGATAGCCGATCACGCTCACCGCATTGCCCACGTCGCCTGTCAGAATGGCTTTCGCCTGCCAGAGGAGCTTAAAGAGGAGCTCACCCGAATGGACTCTCTTCTCTGCAGCCTTATTGAAGACTCCGTGAATTATTTGGTTCAGACCAATTCCGGCAAGGCCAATGAGCTCATTGACCGGATCAGGGAGGTCAAGAGCCACATCAGTGGTCTGTCCAACTCCACCCAGAGCAAAGACGGATCCGAGCTTTTGGCCAGGCTGGTTTTAGCGGGCAGCATGGAAAGGATGCTGGACTATATCATGAATATATCCGAGCTGACCATTAACCTAAGCCATGCCATGAACTCCAATGAGAGAGCAGCACAATTATAATGCCCGGAGCAGTCAGCATGAAGCACCGGCCCCCAAATCCCGGGCCCGCCGGAGCGGGCATAACGCTCTCTTAAAGGTTATAATTTAGGCCTTGAGCAGCCTGGCCGTTCCATATATGATAAGGGTGACCATCAGTATGGACGAGGCCAGAGCCCCCGGGAACTCCGGTACTATCTCGGTGACGAATGTCAAAACCAATGCCGCAATTAGTGTCAGGAAAATGATGACGGGAACCGCCTGGATCAATCCCGTCAATGAGAAGTCGTCCATCCTCCCCAAAAGGGCATATCCTGAAGATCGGTTCTCTGTCTCATCGTCCCCGCTGCCTTCATATCCATGGCCCAGGCCATATTCTTCACTCTCCACACTCTCCAGAAGATTCAACTCATCCCTCTCTGCCTGATGGATGATCTCCCTGCTCTCGATGTCTGTAAACTGACTATAGCCGAGCCTTACCTCCTCCTCGTGAGAGACCTGTTCCTCTTGCCAGACCTGCTCTTCCGCTCTACCCTCCTCTGCAGCTGCCGCCTTGTCTTCTCTCATTCCCTGCCCCACACCATCCTGCCCGGAAGTGGCTGTGGGCTCCGGACACTCTGATTGGGGCTGGTCTTTCCGGCGGCCTTTATCCACAAAACTATCGTCAATGCGGGTGCTATAACGGGGGATGAAGTGCCTCTCTTCGTCTCCCTCCTCTCCGGCCCCATCTTCAGGGCCTTTTGCCGCTCCCCCCGGCCTTTTCCGGCCCCGGGAGGAGCGATACCTCTCCAGATCAGCATCCATAGAGAAGGATATGGGGCGCTGCTTTTTGCCTCTCTCTTTCTCTATATCCCCGTCGTCCTCTTCCAGATGCGGCTGGCGTCTCCTTAAATCATCTTCACATTCATGAAAATCCTCATATTCTTCTCTCTCACCATCCTCATCTTCCCCCATGATATCCTCTCCCCCATCTCCATCCGACAGAATAGCGGGATCATTTAGATCATCAGCAGGATCCTCAGAGTCACAGAGGAGGGTGATGGGGACACGGCTCTCTCTTCCTCCTGCAGAAAGGATGATCTCGCCATCCAGACGGCTCCTGTCGACGGGCATCCTGGCCAGGACGGGTATGACCTCTTCGTCGGTCACATGATGATCGGGCTTTTTAAGCCTCACCGCCTTGAATAGAGGATTGCTGGCCTGCAGCGATAAATTGGCCGGTGGGCCATGATTAATCACCTTGAGGTTGAAGATGGTCTCCTCACCGGGAAGGAGATGGAAGATTATAGGCCGGGCATCCTTTCCCCCGTTATTGATGTGAACCTCATGATCCATTGCCTGCTCTCCCTATCTTAGAGATAGCATAATATTGTATAAATAATTTGCTTGTGGCCCTGATGACGCACCTGCGCCAGCCTGCCCAGTTCCCTTTGATCATCCCGGCCATGACAGAGGGATGCTCAATCCCTCAAATCGGGAGGCAGCATATTGGGAATGCCGTCCTCAATGGGATAGCACTCCCGGCAGGAGGGACAGCAGAGCTTGCCCGTCACTATCTCCGTCTCATTCTCCTCGAATACCTCGAGCGTCAGATCGCCCTTGCACAGGGGACAGGCCAGTATGTCAAGCAGATCGCGTCTCATGGACCACTATATCCCATACCGGAGAAGTAAAAGCTTTGCTACTGGAGCGACAGGCCCAGAAGCTCTGCAGCATTGCTAAAGAATATGGCATCCTCTTCCGCATGGGATAGGCCCAGATCCCGGATGATCTTCGCCGCCCGGCCCGGCTTTTCCCAGGGGTAATCGCTGCCGAATATGACCCTCTCCGGCCCCATATCCAGGATAAGCTCCTTCATCTCTTCTGTCTCCATATAAAATGAGACATAAGCGGTATCAAAGAAGACGTTCTTTCCCGCCGGCAGAAGATGCCGCCTCACAGCATCCCACATGCGCAGGCCCCCCAGATGGGCCAGGACCATCTTCAGGTCCGGAAAGCTCGCGGCCAGGGAGGCAAAGCGCTCCGGGGTGCCGTAGACCTCAGGGCGGTCCAGAGGATCCCGCCCGGCATGAGAGACCAGGATCATGTCCCTTTCCACCAGAGCCTCGCATAGCCTATGGCAGAGTGGATCATCGGGATAGACCTGCTGCAGAAGGGGCATCATCTTCACTCCCCTGACCCCCCAGGCCTCCAGCCGATCCAGCTCTTCCTCCAGGCCTTCCATGAAGGGATGGACGGCCCCAAAGGAGGTAAGCTCCTGGTTTTCTCTGGCTGCCGCCTGAATCCAGTCATTGAGGATCGAAACATCCTGGCAGCCCTTGGCCAGGGGCAGGAGAACGGAACGGGAGACGCCTCCCCACTGCATCATCTCTCGCAGGTCATCTGGACTTCCGGTTCCCGGCACGGCCACCTTCAGCTTTCTCTTGGCCGCAGGCAGGATCTTGGCCGCCACAGCTTCAGGATAGATATGGGTGTGAAAATCGATGATCAATTCAGATTATCCCCATCTCGGAGAGCCTATCCGGCAGATAGGTCCGGGTCACATAGTCCAGCCCCTTGCCGGCAAAGGCCTGCTGCTCTGCCTTCTTCTTCAGGTCCAGCTGAAGCCGGATCTGCTTGTCCCAGTAGGGATTGGCGAAGCGGGGATCGGTCAGCTCGCTTCGCAGCGCCTGCAGGTCCTTATCGGTCAGCTTGTCTGTGGAAAGGTTATAATCCACGATATCGCTAGGCTGCACCCCCAGGAAGCGAGCTGACGGGGTGACCAGGTGCTCGGAGAGGTGAGCGCTCTTGATCGCCCCGTAGGCGATGCTGGCGAAGATCCTGTAGGACCAGGGGTCGCCATCGGTAAAGACCACCACCGGCAGGCCCAACTCGGTATTGAGCCTCTTGATGAAACGCCTTGTAGAGCGGGCCGGCTGGCCCTTGATATGCACCAGTATGCAATTGTGCTCCTGATCAAAGCCGTTTTCAATCAGCCGGGCGTACATGCCGCCTGTCTCAATGGCCATGACCATTTTGGCGTCGTGGCTGAGGAACTTTATGTTGTCCACATTGAAGGGGATCTGGTAGCCGGCCTCTCCCACGTCATCCTGGCAGTGCATCTCTTTCTCCCCCCGCCGGGTCTTCTCCTTGAGCCGCAGCGGCCCGAAGACCGCCGCCCCGTCCTCCTCCGGCCGGACATGAAAGTCCTCCCGGTGCAGCGCAGTGACTATCTCCAGATCCTCTATCAGCCGGTCGCTCTCCGCCTGCTCATGGAATTTGGCTATATCCCAGTTCTCGGAGATGTAGTAGATCTCTCTCAGCGTGGAGCCGCGGTTGTTCCTAAGGTGCTCTTTTATAAGCAACTCGGAGAGGTGGACAGTCTTGAGCAGGGTCTTGGCCCCACGCACTGTTTTGACGCTGCGGACCGTCTCCTGGTCTCCATAAACCCAGACATCATCCTTGCTGGAGAACTCGATATTGGCCTTGGTCCGGGATGGCAGGGAGATGTGGGGCACAATCCCCTCCTGAAACTGGCGGTAAAGAGAGTCTGCCAGCCCCATCAGCTTCTGCTCCGCCACCCCGGATGGGGCAAGTCCGTCCGCCACCGCCTTCTCTTTCCCATCATCTTCCCTCTTACCTGGATCTTTCATTGGCTAAATCACCCTGGCCCCGGTTACTATATCTTCATCCAGTCCTTCCACCACCGGCTCCTTCAGGGTTACCCCATCGGCAGCTATCCGGTAGCTGAGGGAGACGCTCTGGCCCGCCGGCAGGGAGAGCTTCCAGTGGTAGTCGTAGGCGTCTCCCAGGGGGATTACCTTGGCCTCGGGGGATACCTCCTCCGCAGGGACGGTAAGCACCTCATGCAGCTTGAAAGAGCGCACCAGGTCGCTGTGGTTCTCCACCCGGATGGAGACCCGGAGAAGGCCATCATTCTTCTCCGCCGACCGGAAGACCAGGAGATTGCCCATGATCTTGGCCACCACCGGCCCGATATCCGGCACCTCCTTCCCCAGGACATCGGAGAGCTTTCGGGCTATTCTGGGCAGTATCTTTCTGATGATCTCCTCCTTCTCCCGCCTTTCCGAAAGAATGCTCTGGCGGCTGAGGTACCGGCGCAGCTTCCTGGCCACCTCCTTCAGGCCCAGGTCGACCTCGGCAAGGATCTCCGGCATATCCGCTACAGCATCCTTGCTCTCCGAGGTGAAGGGGATATTGGTGGAGGCGATGTGGATGAGAAGCACCGCCGGCCCAACGGGAATGCCGCTTCCCGTGGGCTGGCCCAGGGAATAGTTCTTCCAGGATACGCTCTCCACGGCATGGGTGAGGGCGCAGGCTCCCTGCTGATAGACCAGGGGCACCCGATTGGCAAATCGGAGCAGCTCCACCCGGCTCTCCTTCTCCAGCTCGCCTCCATATCCGAGACCGATCTCCACCAGAAAAGGATTGCCGGAGTAGACCGAGACAGGTCTGATAGTGGTGGCAATATAGTCCAGGCGATACTCCTTCTCCAGCCCGGCCTTTATCAGCTCCTCGCCTATGGGCGACAGGCAGTCCACGGGCGGCGATTTCACCTTTATCTGCTTGAAGGCGGAATGCAGCCTCCTGGCCTGTTCATGGTCCAGGCCGCTAGGAAGCATCTCCGGGTCCAGGCCGGCCCGACTGCACAGCTCCTGGGCGGATATTGTCCCTATGGAGGAGAAGGTCTCCTTTAAAAACACGCGCAGCTTCTTCTTGTCGCTATAGCGGAGGAGCTTGATCAGCTCGCCCAGCTCGATTCCCGCCGGATGAGGGGAGATGGCATAGGCCTTCTTGGGCAAGCTTTCGGTGACCCTCTCGAAGATCTCCACATTTCCTTCCGGCTCCACCAGAGTCAGACGGGCGTGGGGATTGACTATGGCGGTGCTCTTTAGAGAGCCATAAACAGACTGGCGGCGGCTGCGGACATAGGAGCCCTCCATCTCCAGCTCCACCCTGGTCCCCCGCGGCCTCTCCCAGTCCGTATCCTCCATCTTTATGATCTCCGGCTCATTCTTGGCCGTATTGATGATCAGCTCACAGTAGCAGGCTGGCTTATGGGGAGCGATCTTGGAGATGACCCGGGTGGGCTTTCCCGTGGTCAGCTGGGAGTAGAGCACTGCGGCGGAGATGCCTATGCCCTGCTGGCCCCGGCTCTGGCGCAGAGTATGAAAACGTGATCCATAGAGCAGCTTGGCGAAGACGCGGGGTATCTCCTCCGGCACTATGCCCGGCCCGTTGTCCTCCACCACCACCTGATAGCATTCGCCGCTCTTCTTTATCTGAACAAAGATATCCGGCAGTATTCCGGCATCCTCGCAGGCATCCAGGGAGTTGTCCACCGCCTCTTTGACACAGGTGATAAGAGCCCTCGGCGCTGAGTCGAACCCCAGAATCTGACGATTCTTCTCAAAAAATTCAGCTACGGAAATGGCCTTTTGCTGCTTGGCCATCTCCTCGGCTACTTCCATAAAAGGAGAAAATGGGGGCTAAAGCTCAGCCCCTACAACGGTCTGGGTGGCAGTCACATTGTCGATCTCGCGGATGACATCCACCAGCTTGTTGAGCATGCTCAATCCCTCGACCTCGATTATGACCACGAAGTCGAATTCGCCGAAGACATGGTAGACATCCTTGATACCATCTATCTCCTGCAAGGCATTATAGACGGTCTTCTCCTGTCCCGGCACCACCTTCACCATAGTGACTCCTATTACCATTTCAGTTCACCCTTGATATTGAGCTTCCGAGCGTTATATAAAACTTTTCAGCTCTTCTTTTTGATGTTGATTGTCTCAATCTCTTCCTGGTCATCCGATGCAGGCCAGCCCGGAGAGGCGGCTTTCTTGCTGCCGCCCTTTCGAGAGGATGCAGGCGAATCATCCTTTCCCGCCGGCTGAGCCTCGGGCCAGACGGGGGCAGTATTGACCGGCCTCGCCTCCTCGGCAAATGCGCCGCCTAAGAGATCGGCCTTCAGGGCGGAGAGAGCGCGAATGGTCATCTGGCGGAAGTGCTCGATGTCCGTGTGATAATGCTGCATGGCCCTCTCCGCGTCCATAGCAGCAGAAGAAGATGCCTCCGCAGGCATGCTGTCTGCAGTGGTGAAATCCTCACCTGCGGGCGGGAGCCTGACCCGGCTCAGATCTGATAGCCTCTCCAGGGTTCGGCGGGCCGTATCCTGGATCCACTGATTCCTGGTAGACTCATTTGCCTGGGAGATGGACTCGGCCCGAAGGGATATGATTATGTTCCCGTCATCGGTCTGATAAAGATTGGGCTTGCCCACCACGGCCACAAAGCAGGGCGTCTCTAATCCGGCCAGGACCTGGGCCGCCTCCGGCTGGTACTGTCCGGCGTAGATTAATATGCTACCGGTGGGATCCACCACCCGGCCCCGCCAGTACTCCGTATCTCCTCCAATGTCATCCTTCTCAATTAAAGTGCCGACCAAAAAGACGCGATTGCATTTGGCGCCGGTAGGAGTGAGAAGATATGACGGAGCATATTGATGCTGATCCTCTCCATCGCGGAAGGAATAGTTGGAGCTTTTAAGCTCCTCGGCGTAGATCCTCCTGGCCACCTCCCGGGAGAATCCGGTCATTCCTGCCATTTCAGGCCACCTCCAGAGAGGCCAAGAGCTCTTCCACCTGAGCCAGGGAGACAGCAGGCATCTCATTGATGCTCTCCACCAGAAGGTAGCGATCGACCCGTGGGCCGGTCACAGTATAGTATCTGCCCATCATCTTGCCCTCGATCATGGAGCGGACCACCTCATGGTCCAGCGCCTCCATGGCCATCTGTTTGGCCTGCTCCAGGGTGATGTCCACCAGCCTTTCCGTGGTCTCCCGATTTATGAGAACATCCTGAACCCGGCGGCCGTCATCAAGAACTGCCTTGATGCGCAGATCGTATGTTCCCTCCACCTTGCCGTGCTCGGTGCAGACCCCCTTGGCCAGGGATCTCTTGCAGACCGGGCAACGCTTGATCAGCCCGGAGCCCTTCTGCAGGTCCACCAGAGCGCCGGAGAACTCAGACGATACCGATCCTATGGCTATATCGCAATCGAGTGGCTCGATCTGGCTGGTTTTATTGAGCTTGACCGAGAAGCGGCCCTGAAACTCATCTGTGACCAGGTTGCTGAGCTTGTAGCTCTTGCCCTCCTCCAGATTGGGCAGCTCAGCCTTGGCCCATTTGACGAACTTTATGGTGCCTGTCTCGTCCCCCACCAGTCCGGACTGGGAGATGGACTCGCTGTTGGTCTCCCATAGCTGGGCCACCTTTACCTCCAGGTCCACCCAGCGGCCCGGTTCATTGATCTCCACCACCCTGACCGGCTCTGCGGATGCTCTGCCTGCCGATCTAGCCTCCACATCCGTCTCCAGCAGCTCGATCTGGCTGGTTTTATTGAGCTTGACCGAGAAGCGGCCCTGGAACTCATCCGTCACCACCCTTCGGAGGATATAGCTCTTGCCCAGCTCCAGATCGGGCAACTCTGATTTGGTCCATTTGACGAACTTCAGCGATCCGGTTCCATCTCCCACCAGGCCGGTCTGGGATATAGTACCCGACGCAGGCTCCCAGAGGTCCAGGACCCTGATCTCCAGGTCCACCCACCGTCCCGCCTCTTTGATATCTGCAATCTTTACCTTCTCCGAGCTGGTCCGGGCGGCAGGCATGATCCCGTGCTCTTTCAGGAAATAATTTAAAACCGATCTTCTGGCCTCGCCTTCCGGCACACGAAAATCAACAATGAGCTTTTTCAGGCGCGATTCGATATCCTCATCGGATACATCGATCTTCTGATCCCGAAGACGGACCCTAATCTGGTCAACTATCTCTTTCATAGACATATAGCCCCCTGGTTTTTTTTGAGAGGTAAATGTTATAAGCGCCTCGGAAGTATTTAAGCTAAATTGAAGCGGGGCGAAAGTAATCTATGCCATATGATGCAGGACTATTCTGCAATGGAGATCATAACCTGGTTTGGCAGGATCGATCTGGAGAGCGGCAAGCTCCTACGGGATGATGAAAGCAGAGAGGAGATCATCTTCCCCGGCCCGGAGGATAGAAGGGCTTATCCTCTTCCCCAGCCGGATCTGCGCCGCCTTTCCCTGGCCGCGGGTGTCTTCACTGAAGACTCTCAATACAATCCGAATTTAAGAGAATATGCCATCTCTCTGGCGAAAAGAAAGCTGGAAGAGAGTGCTGGCGCACAGCAGGATCTTCTCATGGCCATGCAAGCTTTGGACGGCATGTCCCAGGCCATCAATCTGCTGGACGAGCGGCTCTATGAATGGTCCAGATTGCACCGCCAGGAGATAGTGCACGGCAGGAGCCTGGCGGAGGGGCTGAGGGAAGAGCCGAATATGGGCAGGCTGGCCGGGGCCATAATGGATCTCCGGGAATCGCGCCATGCCATGGAGGAAGCGGTCTCGGATGCGGTCCAGTCCCTGGCCCCCAATCTCTCCGCCCTGGCCGGTCCCATACTGGCCGCCAGGCTGGTCTCCCGGGCCGGGGGCCTCTCCCGACTGGCGGGAATGCCCTCCAGCCGCCTGCAGGTGATGGGGGCAGAGAAGTCCCTCTTCAAGCACCTCAAAGGCCATGCACCATCGCCCAAGCACGGCATCATCTACCGCCATCCTGCTGTGGTCGGCTCACCCCGCCGGCTGCGGGGAAGGGTGGCCAGGTCCCTGGCGGCAAAGCTGGCCATAGCTGCCAGGCTGGATGCCAATGGGGCGGGGCTATCCCAGGATTTGCAGGAGTCCCTGGCGGCTCGATTGATTCAGATCAGGCAGAATGGGGCAAAGAGACCTGAGCCCAGGGGATAGGGATCAGATTTATATTTGATGCCCTGATATGAGACAGATATCAGATCATGGTGGATGGATGAGAGGGAATCTGGAATTTTTGGTCGTGGGATTTCTTGTCCTGGCTATATTACTGGCGATGGCAGGCATAATTGAAGGTAAAAGCTGCAAGGGAAGAACATGTCCAGAAAATGCATGCCCGGGAAATGGGTGCCCTGAGGTGCAGGACTTCACCGAGCACTCCTGGATTTACAGCCAGGGCACCATAAACGATATGCGCATCTACCAGACGGCAGAAGGCTATGAAGGCCAGAAGCTGGTCACAGGAACCAGGGGCACAGGCACAGTCTCCCGGACCATTGATGCCCAGGTTTATGGAGGAAATGGCCATAATGAGATCTGGGCCAATGAGTGGGGAGTATTCCAGAACCGCCCCACCAGATATGCCGCACCCATTACCAAAAGCGATCTCAAGAACGCCCTCTGCGCCAAGAACTATGAGGTGGGATCGGTTTACTCCGAGAGCTACTCCGATCTGGTGGAGCTGATCAAGGACACTACGGTAGCTGAGACGGATAATGAATCTGTCTACAGCATTCATTCCGAGGTGGAGGGGACGGCCAAGGTAGGAGCCCATGTTCAGAGGAGCGCCAGTGCAGTGCCTGTCTATACTATGACCGGACAGTATTCGGGATACTTGAATATGAGAATGTCTCTTGAGAGCGGCGGTTATGACTCGGTACTGACCCTGCCCTGCCCATAATCACAG
>CALMJN010000137.1 GCA_937864385.1 uncultured Methanosarcinales archaeon
CCGATCTTCTCTCCCCGCTGGATATAAAGTCGGTCCCATTAAAGTCGGGCCAATCCCTCGATTCATACCAGGAAGAGTCCCTCCTGCCGCCGATGGAAAAGAAAGAGATCGACGCCAGCGATCTTCAGCCTAATGCAGCCAGCAAACACGCCTCCCTGACTGCTTCAGTGCAGCTGGACACTAAGGTGTCCGAGGTCCATCTGGAGAACACTGGATCATTGCCTCTGCATCAAATCCAGATCACCAGCCAGGGAAGATCTCTGGGAAAGATATCCATGCTCGACCGCCAGGAAAAGAAGGTGCTGGCGGTGAGCGGCTCTCCCCAGGATATCGCTGTCCAGGCCCTGGATCCCGATGATCATCTCCTAAGTGCTCAGGTAAAATACGAATCACTCCCGGAGGCAGGAAGCACCGAAGACCCCACGACAGAGAGCATGCCCCTGAAAACAAAGTCTGTTCCTTCTTCCAGCATATCACATTCCTCAGAGCTTTACACTGCACCCTCCTCAAGTGGGAATTTCCCATCAGTAACTTCAATCCCAGTCGCAGAAGAAGATCTGAGCCAGAACACTCCCCTCCTCTTGAACTTAGCCGTCAACCGATCAGATGGACGGCCAGGGGAAGCGGTGGGCTACAGATGCATTGCCAGGAATGGTGGGCAGATTGAGCTGTCCGATGTGGCCATCAACTGTGCCGGAAAGGTGGCATCCACCAGCTATCTTACCCCAGGCAAGGAGCTGCATCTGGATGGATTCATAATTATCTCCAATGATACCAGGCTTCAGGCAGAAGTGCAGGCCTCCGACCCCGAAGGCGATATTTTAACCAGAAATGCCTCGGCCGAGATTCGCCGCATCTGCTCTGAGCTCGATCTGAAGCTGGTCTATCCCCAGAGAGCGCACCGGGGAGATGAGATTAAACTGGCCGTAAGAGTTGAAAATAAAGGGATAGAGAACCTCACCAACATATTGGTCCGCTGCGGTGAGGGTGAGATAGGAAGAATCGAGCTTCTTCCCTCCGGATCGAGCCAGACCCTGGAAAAGAAGATGATTGTCGACCAGAGCATGCAGGATCTGATCTCTGCCGAGGCCAAGAGCCCGGTCGGCCAGGATGTCTATGCCAGCCAGAGGCTCAACCTCAGTCTGCTCAACTCCTCCCTCCAGATTCAGGGCAGCCCGGAAGAGGTCAGGATTTATCCGGGAGAGCCGGCCGAGGTATTCTGGCATCTGAAGAACAGCGGGGAAGAGACACTGTATAACATCACCCTGGAGGGTGATGGAGACAGCCGTATTCTCAGAGAGCTTGCGCCGGGAAAATCAGTAGATGTGGCGGCCATCTACAGCAATAATCTGACCACCTGGATCAATGTCACCGCCAGGGGATTCAATGGCAATGGATTTGAGGCATCAGATAGTGCCGGGGTGCTGCTGCAGGCCATCCGTCCCGGTATAACCATCAAGGCCATGCCCACTGAGGTTGAGGCCTGCCCGGGGGAGGAGGCAGAGGCCAATATCCTGGTCAGCAACAGTGGAGACGATGTACTGGATAATGTGCTCTTGAGATTGAATGGCTCGGCAATAGCAACAATCGGAAAGCTCCTGCCGGGAGAGTTCCGGGTTATCCAATCCAAAACCACGATCATCGGCAATTGCAGCCTTGAGTTTGAGGCCCTGGGAGAGGACTCTGTAAACAAGATCCAGTCGGATGCAGCCACAGTCAAGGTCAATTGCGTGAGGCTGTCCCTCAAGGTCTTCGCCAGCGCTTCCCCTGCTGTGGTCTCTCCCGGCGAGAGCTGCGAGATCACCTGCATCGTAGCCAATACCGGCAAGGTCACATTGAATGATATATTTGTGATAAGCAAGAGGCTGGGACCTCTCGGCCATATCGATTGCCTTTACCCCAAGAGGCAGATGACGGTGACAACAAACAAGAGCGTAAGCTCTGCCATAGAGGACACCATAACTGCCGAGGGCTTCACCCAGGAGAGAACATCGGTAAGAGCAAGCACAACCCTTAGCATAGAGCTGGTCAGCTCCAGCCCGTCTCTGGAAGATTCTTTTCAGGCAGAGGAACCGGGGCCAGGCCGATCCTCCGCCACAGACATGACCTGGGCCAACATCACCTTGGGCAATCTCAGCCAGCCCTTCAACCTTCCCGCCCAAGAGGAGATGGAGAGGGATGTATCCAGGCAGATGGCCAGGAATTCAGACCGATCTGCCATGAAGCAGAACAATGCCGTTATGGACGGGATCTCAAATCTTCTCCGCTATGTTGAAAGGCTGCTGGGAGCAAAAGAGGCAGAGGCATCTCCGGCTATAGACCGGCCCCAGTCGGAGGCACTTAATCCGGATTCTGAACCGGGATTTGCTCCCCAGAGCAGGGATGAGCTCGCATCCTCGCAGAATTATGAGCTCTCCATTGCCGGTGTTAAGGGCTCAGAGCATGGGGCCATAGTCATCCTGGATGTCAATGCTCAACCATCTCAGCCGGCCGCCAATGAGCCGATCAAGGTGACTGCCCATCTGAAGAGTCCAGAGGGAATAGAGAACGCTCTGGTGAAATACGGCCTCTCCGATCTACCCCTCACCAGGTCGGATATGCTCAATGTGGCCCGGGTCTACGACTGTGCCCTGAGCCTGGAGTCGGGCACAGTCCAAGACGGCTATTGGAGCGGCAGCATCCCTGGCCGGGGTGCAGGGACCTATATGCCCCTGTCACTCTGGATAACCGACGGAACCAGCACGGCGGAAGGAGGACCATATCTGATTCACTGGAGCACGGTCAACGCCGCGGAGAGAAGCAGCAAAGAAGCAGCAAAGTCCTCCGGAAACGGCATGCTCTTCATAGAGTCCACGTCAGTGAAAGGCAGAGGCGAGGTCTCCATCAAGGACACAGTCATGGGATCGAATGTTCAGTTCGACGAGAAGCTCAAGGGAAGCGGCTCCATCAGCCTGGAGAGTCTGCGGGTGATCGACAGGAAGGGAGCCGAGGATAACTTCACTGAGAAAAAGGATCTGGTCTTCACCGGAGGCCAGCTCAAAGGTCGAAAGACAGTGGCCTCTCCCAAGTTCCAGGGCGGCCTGGGGGCTTCGGTCACAGAAAGGTTCAACCTCAGCCACGTAGACAAGAGCGAGACCTCCAGGGTAACCAGCAATAGCCTGTCCAACAATAGCCTATCCTTCCAGACAGACCAGGCCTTTGACGGAACCTGGAACATCCAGACCAAGTATGCCAAGTTCTTCAAGAAGATGAAAGCGGACCAGAAGTACACCGGCTCCTTCCAGACCCAAAAGGATATAGAGTTCCAGGATAACGCGCCCGGCTAAAAACCGGAAAGACCCGCCTCCGGGCGGACGGTTCTGGAATCACGCCTGCATAGGGCGCAAGATCAAGAGACGGGACAGGGATGTGAGGATAAGGATTGCGGCTATGATTTTGCTCAACTATAAAGAGATTGTAGCACCGCAGATCATGATCCATCCGGCTTGTCCGGCAGGATATCTCCTATCATGCAATCAATCCGATAGGCTAATATCTGCCGATATCATCTGGTCCACAGAAGGGATCGCCCAAGGTCCGTAAGCTGCAGCTGATTAAATCCATGCTTAAGGATCAGGTGCCCTTCATCAAAGGAACCTGATTGGGCATCAATATAGCCCAATTCCTTCAAGCGAACCAGACGGCTTAGCATCGCCTTTTTTTCCAGCCTTAAAGCGCTCTTGACATTTACCGAAAAAACCCATCCGGTTGGGGATCTTTCGTAAATCGCCTTGAGAATCCTCCTATCCATATCATCCAGGAGATCCATTGATTTCACCACCTTCCCCTGCCAGCAGAACTTAAATGACAATTGCCCTGCGATGATTTATAATTGCTGCTATAAACAAAAAGATCCACTGATAGAACCTAAGCTCCCGGATTAAGTAGGGACATTATCGGGTCGATCTCAATTTTAAGGCCCTTATTTTGAAAAATAACCCTGGTTAGCCTCGCTTGCCGAAAGATTTTTATACTTTATGCGCCTACTTATATTGAGGCACATAATGAAACCCACTAGAAGAATCAAAGTGAAAAATGGGATCGAATATTGGTATGAAGAAACGCCATACTATGACAAGGAGAAAAAACAGATCCGACATAGATCAAAATATTTAGGCAGAAATGTAGGTGGCCAGCCAGTCAGGATGCGTTCAGCATCTGAAGATGTCAAAGGGAAGATGAAAAAGAAATCTGCGGACGTCAAGTCGTCATTTGATTATGGCACCATATTCATTCTTCAATCGATAATGGAAGAACTCAAATTGGATCGCTATCTTGCGGATTTATTGCCTTCTTCGGAGATATCTATGGTTCGTGCATTGGCATTCAACCGGATCGTGCGACCTACGGCAATGAAGAATGTCGATTCATGGTACGAAGGAACATCTCTTGCTCTCGAATCTCCTCAAGTTAATCTCACCAGCCAGCGAGTAAGTGAGCTTCTCTGTCGATTAGGTGAAAGCAATATCCCAGACAGGTTTATGTCCCAGCTTATCGAAGGAACCGACACAAAGAACACTCTCATTTACGATATTACGAGCCTGTCAAGTTACTCTCAACTCATCAACCTTCTTGAGTATGGATACAACCGTGATGGAGAACCTCTTCCACAAATCAATATGTCCTTGATTCTGGATAAAGACAAAGGTATCCCCGTGATGTATGACATCTTCCCAGGCAGCATCTCTGATGTTAGTACACTTTCAGGCACCTTGAAAAAGATAAAAGCCCATGGTATCCAAAATTATGTCGCCGTGATGGATCGCGGATTCTTCAGTCTCAGTAATCTCTGTGAGTTGATGGGTAATAAGATTTCATTTGTCATGGCTGCCAAATTGCAGCTAAATGATCTAAAGCAACTGATGACTGAAGCGCAAAAAGATATTGATGATGTAAGGTATCTTCATAAGTTTAACAAGGACCCGATTTTTGCGAAGCCAATCAAATATAATATTGATTCTATGGAAGTCCACGGGTATGTGTATTATGATCCTAAACTCGAACAAACCGAGAAGCAAACCCTTCTAAGTAGGTTGTATGATATTCGCGAAGAGTTGCTAAATGTGCACTTGAAGAAGAATAGCAATCCCCACATAGTTTTCAAAGAGAAAGCGCGTGGTTTTGGAAACTTCTTTGATTGGCAGGTGATTGATAATCGCTTTGATGTTGCGATTAGGCAAAATGCAGTTGCTCAAAGAATGAATAAGATGGGCAAGTATATCCTATTCTACTCTGGGAACTTCGACTGGATGGAGTGCATTTCTCTTTACAGGGAACGCGATGAAATTGAAAAGAGTTTTAAAGCTTTGAAAAATGAAATTGATGTTCTTCCGTTGAATACTCATAGCGAAAAGACAACAAGAGGTTTCATTTTCATCGCTTTCCTTGGTCTAATCATTAGGTCCAGGTTGATGAATATGATGCGGGAAAAAGGGCTACTAGATAAATATTCTGTTGAGCTTCTACTTCTACAATTGGAGAAATTGAGAAAAATTACTTTAGCAGACGGGCAGATATTCGTCACCGAAATGACAAAAAAACAGAGAGAAATACTTCAGGCGCTAGACTTGTGCGCCTGAACTTTTCGGGAGGTTAGGTTGCTATCGTTTGTAATTTTTGATCTTTGGTATAGTCATAAATCTGAAGTAGGACGAGTGATCAAAGTGTGCATGTCGTGTTATAGACATACTAAGACATCGACTTAAGGCAATGGTGTTTTCGAGGGTGCAGCATATCCCTGAAAGTTGATTTATAAGCGACACACAATCAGTAATACTTCTTCAGATATATTTATGCCATATCTGCATTAAATCAATATGGTATGTCTAGCAGTTGAACGGGCCGGCCAAAAGGGAACTAGATTCGAGAGTCTAGGCTCTATACTCTACTGTCTAGGGTATGATCGAGTCTTTCAGGTTCTCATCTTCACCCAAATCGCACTCTCGGCACCCTTACCCCTCTCCCGCCGATGCTGAAGGACTGATACTCCTTTGATAGAACCTTCTCCCAAATATGGTCTGCAAAAACCTTCACCCCGACCACCCACGATTTGGCTTTGATCCTCTCCCCCAGGAGCACGGTAGCCTCTCTCTGGATCCAGGACTCGACCGGCGCAGCATCTACTGCCCTCCAGTCGTGCCTGTTGTCGAACTTGCGAGAGCGAAGCAGGAAATTGTGGGCCATCTCTTCGATAGTCTCGGCGCTCATCACATCGCCCTGGGTATCTACGGTGTCAGGCTCGGCAATCACGCTGTAAACCAATCGCCTCTCCACATCGGACTTAAGAATCGGGCAGAGTATCTCCTCTCCGAGCAATCCCTTACCGCATCCGCAATCTGTACCCCGGGCAGAAAGGGCCTCTCTGAGCATCGAGGCTTTCCGGAAGACCTCGCCCTTGTCGCCATGCTTCAAGACGGCATGGGGATGGGGCATGGTCAGGTCGGCCAGCTCCCCCAGTGCCTCGCCGGCCTGCTTTCCCAGGGCCACTATCATCTCCGGATTGAGCATTTGGAGCTGCCTCATGAGCCAGGGCCTCCTGGCTTAAATCACTTCCATACTGGGCGCTCGCTTCAAAACCCTGGGGACGAGGTAGAGAAAGGCCGTCTTCTCCTCCTTCAGTCCGGCTGGTTCCAGGTATGCCTTTTTGAAGAAGCTCCTGCCCTCACCGGCCAGGGGCATGTTTCGTGCCGCCTCGATCTCATTGGGCGAGGCGGCTATGAAAGCGGCCCTGGCCTGTGGGCCACCTCTGAGCTCAATTGCCAGGCGGGGCCATCAGTCAGAGAAAACTGCATATTCTAACAGCGCATTCGATAATCGAGCTAAAAAAAGGAGTGGACACTGATGGATAAAGATAGCATGACCGGCAGAGGAGCCTCAAACCGGGACTGGTGGCCGAACCAGTTGCGCCTGGAGATCCTGCACCAGCATTCCTCCAAGTCCAACCCCATGGGGGAGGACTTCAACTACGCGAAAGAGTTCAAGAGCCTCGACCTGGCGGCAGTGAAGAAAGATCTCGCGGCGCTGATGACCGATTCACAGGACTGGTGGCCGGCAGACTTTGGCCACTACGGCCCTTTGTTCGTTCGCATGGCCTGGCACAGCGCCGGCACCTACCGCA
>CALMJN010000138.1 GCA_937864385.1 uncultured Methanosarcinales archaeon
AGGCCGTTCTGTTTCGCTTGCTGCAAGATATGGGAATTATCGCTCCCTCTCAAGCTTATATCGACAGATATATATTCTTTCAAAAGATTATTGCTATCATGAGATTCATTCTTATCGTTTTATCCTTAATTCTCGCATCGGCATTGCCGGTTCAATGTCAGGAGACCGCACAAGATCTTCTCAACCAGGGAGAGGCTCTCAAGAAGCTGGGAAGATATGATCAAGCGCTTCTGGCCCTGGATGAAGCAATTGCAATGGATCCCGGCAATCCCGTGGCCTGGAACAGCAAATGCTCCGCTCTCGATATATTGGGCCGATATGATGAAGCCATGCAAGCCTGTGAGGAAGCGATAAGGCTTGATCCGGATTTTGATGGTGCTTGGTGCAGCAAAGGCCTGGTTCTCATCAACATGAGCAAATACGGAGAGGCGGAAATGGCTTTCGAAGAAGCCCTCCGGCTCAATCCAGAGAGCGGCTTGGCCTGGGCCGGAAAGAGCCTCTCTCTGGCCTATCAGGGAAAGCTTTTCGGATCCATTGAGGCGCTTTATGATGCCGCTATAAGCGCAGATCAAGACAATGCCAGTGCATGGCTGGGCAAGGCGGATCTCCTCTCAGGCTTCGGAAAGTACCAGGAGAGCCTCAAAGCCTATGATGAGGCCATCAAACTGGATCCCGCTTCATCCGTGGCCTGGAACAGCAAAGGAGTGGCTCTGGACATGATGGGAAGATTCGAAGAGGGCATTGCAGCCTACGATCAGGCCATCAGCATTAATTCCAGCTATGTCGAAGCCTGGACCAATAAAGGTGTAGCACTTGCATATCTGGGCAGGATGGATGAAGCCATAAAGTGCTATGAAGAGGCCATTCGGCTGGATAATAAATATGCACTGGCCTGGCATAACAAAGGCAATGCCCTCTATCTATCGGGCAGGTATTCTGAATCAATGGCTGCCTATGATGAGGCCATCCGCCAAAAGCCCGATTACGCCGAGGCCTGGAGCGGCAAAGGATCGGTTCTGCTGGCCCTGGGCAGATATGAGGAGGCCATAAAAGCCAGCGATGAAGCCATTTTCCTCAATCCCAGCCTAGCCCAGGCCTGGAACAACAAGGGCAGTGCCCTTGCTGAGTTGGGCAGGTTGGACCAGGCACTTGCTTGCTTTGAACAGGCCATTCAACTGGACCGGGGATATGTCAAAACCTGGATCAATAAAGGAATTCTGCTTCAAGCCCAGGGAAAGACAAGCGAAGCCGAATCTGCCTTTGCCAGAGCTGCTGAGCTGAGCGGCAGCCAAGAGCCATAGCTCTGCATAAATATTTTCTATTTTCCATCCTCAAGCTGCCGGCTGCTGCTGGCTGACGCAATGCACCGCTCCCAGGCCCGCCACCATCTCCCGGCAGTTGATGCCCACCACCTCTCTCCCCGGGAAGGCCTCCTGGATTATCTGCAGAGCTTTGCTGTCGTTTTTGTCCCCAAAGACCGGAACCAGGACGGCATCGTTGCCGATGTAGAAGTTGGCATAGCTGGCCGGCAGCCGGCGCTCTCTTCCCAGGGCGGCAGGCATGGGCAGCTTGATCACCTTGAGTGGCTGGCCGTCCTGGTCTGTCTCCCGGCAGAGAAGCTCATAGTTATGCTTAAGCGGCAGGTAATTCTCGTCCTCTGGGTCGTCTTCATAGGCGCAGAGAACGGTTACAGGATCGACAAAGCGGGCAATGTCGTCCACATGACCGTCTGTATCATCCCCGGTTATGCCCTCCTTGAGCCAGATGATCTTGCTGACGCCCAGATATTCCCGGAGGTAGCCCTCGATCTCCTCTTGGCTCAAAGACGGATTTCTATTTTCATGGAGCAGGCACTGCTCTGTGGTCAGGAGGGTTCCGCAGCCGTTGACATCAATGGAGCCGCCCTCCAGGACTATGCCCGGCTTGAAAAGCCTGATATTCAGGTCCTGGTTGATCAGGTCGGGTATGGCGGCATCTGCCATCAACTCAGGATACTTCTCTCCCCAGGCGTTGAAGATCCAGGAGACCGCTGCCAGCCGGCTCTCGCCGGGCCCGCAATCTTCCCGGACCACAAAGGTGGGGCCATAATCCCTGAACCAGACATCGGCATAGCTGAGGATATGAAAGTGAATCCGTCCCAGATCGACCTTCTCCCTCTTGAGCCGGTCTGCCACCTCTCCTCTCATCATCTCGTCCCTGACCAGGAGGTTGACGATCTCGCTCTTATGGATGGCTTTGATCATTGCGCCGTAGGCATTTTCCACTGCCTCTATCTCCGGGAAGCTGTCCAGATCGTATGGCCAGGCCAGCCATATGGCCTCATGCTTCTCCCATTCTGCCGGCATATGATAGCCTAAAGAGCGGGGGGTATCATCCGATCCCTTTTCCCCTCCCGTCGCCTCCCTCTCTTGCACCATCTCTATGAGGGGCCAGTAGAGGTCGGGGCGGCGGCAGCGGAAGAAGCCCCAGCTCTCCCGAACCATCCGGTTTTTGTTTAGGTCCAGCGGTACCACCAGCACCTCCTCCTCACTGCGGCTGGCGCGATCAAGGATTTTGCCGAAGCAGTCACAGACAAAGGAGCTGCCCCAGAAGATCAACTCATCCTCCCGTCCCACCCGGTTCACTGCCGCTATGGAGATGCTGCTGGCAATGGCATGGCCTCTTTGCACCGTCTCCCAGGCATCATGCCAGTCGCCCTCCTCCGGTTCTTCCTGGCCTCTGATCCAGCCTATGGCTGTAGGATAGAATATGATCTCTGCACCGGCCAGGGCTGCCAGACGCGCCGCCTCCGGAAACCACTGGTCAAAGCAGATCAGACCGGCGATTTTGCCATAGCGGGTGTCGTAAACCCGGATCTCCTCTCCGGGAGAAAAGTAGCTCTTCTCATAGAACAGAGGATCGTGGGGAATGTGCACCTTGCGATAAACCGGGAGAAGGCTGCCGTCGGCGTCGATCACCGCCAGGGAGTTGTAGTAGCCGGCCTCGTCCTTCTCGAATATGGGAACTATGATGACCCGGGAAAGCTCGCTGGCCAGCCGGGAGAAGGCTTCTGTGGAAGGGCCGGGAATGGTCTCGGCGAGATGCCGCAAGTCCTTCCCATCCTGCTGGGGAAAGTAGCTGGTGCGGTACAGCTCCGGCAGGCAGATGATCTGAGCCCCACTCTCTGCTGCCGATCTAACCTTTTCCATAGCCAGCTTCATGTTCAGATCCGGATCTCTTGAGGGTGAGGTCTGAACCAATCCCACGGTCACAATTCTCTCTGTCATGCAAGTCCCCTGCGAAGACTGCATCCATTTGGTTGATAAATTTTCTCTAAACCGTTTTAGCTCAGGGATGATTTATCATGCATATCAATTGCTACAGACGACGAAGCACTTATGGGTTACTGGCTCTATCTTTAGCCAAATTGATATTGATCTCAGATCAAAAAGCCCTTTTATGCATTGATATAGGTCTATTCGCCGAATATGCAATGCTGACCAGTTGATTGATGCCTTATGCGCGACCTGTCCTTGCCGGAAAAAGCGATCAGCAGTCGATCAAATCCTACTAACAACCGTCATCTGATGATGCGGCAGAAAAATGACAGACACCCGATCTTAGATGCCGTGATCGGGAATATTTCATACTCGATTTAAAAACATCTTACTTTTTTATTTTAGAGTTGATAGATAAGGAGAAGTTTTATGCAGCTGAAACGACTATATTGCTACAATAATTGATCTATTTCTTAGAGAAATCTGTTATTCAGTTCTGAAATTGTTCTCAGCAAAGAATATATAGCTAAATTAGCAAAGAAAACTTGGTAAGGAGGTGAAAGCCATGTGTTGCCATACCGCAGATAAGCATACCCATCCTCATGATCACAACGGGAAAATGCACGAGCACGAGCATGTCCACGATGCAGAGCATCACAGCCACCCTCATAAATGCTGCCACGGGCACTAGATTCTAAAGGATTTGCGCCTGGGCCGAAAGGTCCCGGATCCCTTTTTTGCCCTTCCATATCAAACCCCCGCAGGGATGCGGTTTTCTGCTGCAACCACATGTTTAAGAGACAGCCTTCTTCCTGTCTGGTAATATTTTTAGAGAATATTTATTGATTTTTAGCTTAATATCTTTGTAAAATAGACAATTTATCTGCCATGTACTGCATCAACAGATTAATATGTAATATACCGATGCAATTAGTATCAAGCTTACAGAGGCGTTTGACATGGATCACGGATCAAGCGGATGCAAGTACACCGGCATAGACAAGCAATACTCCATAGAGGATCTGGCGGCATTCCACGGCCACCTCGGTCCCTATATAGTCCTTGGCTATAGAATAGGTCGATATGCTAAGGAGCACTTTTGCAGCGATCCCTTTCAGATGAAAGCGGCGATATTTTGTGAAGGCGTGCCCCCTCAATCCTGTCTGGCCGACGGAGTTCAGATTGGCAGTGGCTGCACTTTGGGAAAGAGAAACATTGAGATTGTCTCAAGCAGCGATATAAAGTGCGAATTTATCTGCGGGGAGAGAAAGATTGTTTTCAAACCGAAGCAAATCAACTTTCCCGAGCGCAGCTCAGAAGATTACAGCCAGCTTATCGAAGATCTAGCTGCTAGGATGTATTCAATGCAGGATTCAGAGCTCTTC
>CALMJN010000139.1 GCA_937864385.1 uncultured Methanosarcinales archaeon
TCTCCAGATCCACCCTCATTGCTGACTCCTGAGGTCACGCTTCTGATCCTCCTGTGAAACGGTCCCAGCCCGGCCGCAGACTCAATAGCCGTTTCAGATTCAATTCTACCGTGTTTATGACCGTGGCTGGATGAAACGGATCTATTTGAGATATTTAGCTGGGGTGGCATGAGTATCACATTGTCGAGCCCCTCCAGATCCCTCCCGTCGCTATACTCTCCCCGGATCAAGATCTTATCCACGTGCTCCATCGTCTCAAGAAACTTGCTCTCGTTGACTCCGAAGGATTCCGGCACCAGGGCGATCTCGTAATGGGTCCAAACACCCATTTCAGGCTCGCTAGGCCAGGGCACGGTGGGTCCAGGCCAGGTTATGATGGAGGAATTGGCGCCGTATACCTTCAGGATGTCGGAGAAATCCAGGTTGATGCAGTTTTCATCGTTGATGAGCCTGATGTCAAAGCTCAATACATCTCCGACACGAACAGTCCAGTTACCAGGCCACGATTCGGGGGAGACGTAGTACCAGGTTTTGTTTTCATCCGCATCTTCGCCCAGGAGAAAACCGCCGGGATTTCCGCCTCGCTCCATCCAAGACAGGTTGGCTCCGCCCTCAGAACGCCACAACTCATCTCCTCGATCAAAGGCATATCCCTCGATCTTATTGGCACCAATCCAGTCGTCCTGGCCCTGAGCGGTTGATATCAGGAGCGGCAAAAGAGCCACAAAGGCCATCATCAAAATCCGCCTCTGTCTGGTCATAATCTCCTCCATTGTCATTGGTGTTTATGACAATTGCTAAAAATGTTTCTCCGTCGGCCTTTTCCGAGAAGATTTATATTCAAAACGGCGAAAATAAAAGGATCTGTTTTCGGCATTTTGGCCGTGATCCTATTCCCAGGCAGCGACCCAGATGGAATCGCATTCCCCATGCCCCAGCACTAAATATCCCTGGACATCCGCGAGAGCCGGCCTATGATCCACTTGGTCAGAAACCCGGTCAAAAAGCAGATGAACATGATGGAAAACTCCCGGCTCTGGGAGCTGTCTATGGCTATGACCCCGGAGGAGAATACCAGGTAGGCCATATAGCCGAAGACCATGGCCAGTATGGGTATGGCCATGTACCACAGCCTCTTGTATCGCGAGGCCAGGCCGTAGCGGCGCAGGTCGTCCGCGACGCCTGTCAGTATCTGGGCCGAGGAGCCCAATCCGGCGAAAAACGAGGCCCAGAGGGGCACGCCCAGAACGCGAGCGTCGGAGTAGAGATAGATGAGTGCGCTGAATAGCGCCACGGACAGAGAGGCGAATATCACGGCATAGAGCCCGTAGAGCTTGAAGAAGTAGGATATGGTTCTCATGCTGTGGAAGCGCGATCCCTTGATCTTGATCTTGGCCTCGTTTATGGCTGCCGTCAGCTCATACCGCGACCGGTCATAGTCCAGGAAGGCCTCGGCCAGGTTTCCCTTATTGAACTCCTTTAAAGCCAGGACATAGAAGTCATAGCTGTCCTTGATCTCAATGGAGCTGCGGTGGGCTGCCTGAAGCATGCGGTCCAGCCTTTTGAGGTCCACCTCCACCTCAGAGCATGATCTGGGAATGGAGCAATCTTTAGATTCGCCGTCCACAACAAATAAGTAACTAGATTAATATAAATAGCTTTCGTGCAGGAAATAAGGATTCGACATAATAAAAATAGTTTTTTATGTTTAATTTTCTCTATCCTCACAGATTAATCCGGATATATCACTTGAGGCTTTTCATCCCCCAGATAAGCGGATTAAAATAAGATCAGACCATGGCCAGCTTTCTGGCCTCCCTGATCTGGCGGATGAGCCTTTTTCTAAAAGAGCCCTTCCTGCCTGCGCCTGAGTATAGCCCCGCCTGCCTCTCGGGCAGGGTGATCTGATTGATCTCCTCAATCATGCTCTCGGCAATGCTGCAGCACTCATCAGCGCTCCTCTCCGGGGAGATCCGGCAATCACTGTTATTTTCTTTCATGAGTCTTGATCTGCTCTCTTCTTTAAAAAATTTTTCTATTGTAAAATTTAGCCGCCCTGCGCGAGATGCAAGTCCTCCGGCTCTCCGCCATAATTTAAATACCTACCATATCCATTATTCTATTATGATACAAGATCAGATCTTCTGTCCCTCCTGCGGCAGCGACACCGATCATGCCCTGATAAAATCGGGACAGGAGAATTTGGTGCGCTGCGAGGATTGCGGGATGGTGTACAGCCTTCCGGCCGAGAGGGAGCGTCTGGTCAAGTTGAAGGTTATCGTCAGCTCTGAGCAGCAGTCCCAGCCCTACTTCATCCATATCCCGGCCAAGGAGCTTCTCCGGGTGGGAGATGAGCTTCTAGTAGACGATCCGGCCAGGGATGTGGTCATGGCCCAGATCACATCCCTGGAGACGGACCGGAGAGTAGATAGCGCTCCCGCTGCCTCGGTCCGGACCGTCTGGGCCCGGGCTACAGACCAGGTGGCAGTGAAGATCTCCATCTACCGCAGCGGCCAGACCCGCCCTATCAAGATCAGCGTTCCCGGCGATGAGCTCTTCACTGTGGGCGAGGCCAGGTCGGCCAAGGGGTCCCGCTATGAGATAGTAAAGATCAAGCTGCGCGGCGAGGGCTTTTCCGATGCAGCCCAGGCCAAGGATATCCAGAGGATCTGGGGTCGAGAGATTTGAACAAAGAGCAGCTCCTGGGAGGCCTGGAGGAAGTAGCCGATCCGCGGGTCATATCGGCCATGTCCCATGTGCCAAGAGAGCTGTTTCTCCCCGAGCCGCTGCAGAGCCGGGCTTACGACGACACACCCCTTCCCATAGGCCGGGGCCAGACTATATCCGCTCCTCATATGGTGGCCATAATGTGCACCATCCTCGACCTGCAGCCGGGAATGAATGTACTGGAGGTGGGCGGGGGCAGCGGCTACCATGCCGCAATTATGGCCGAGCTGGTCCGCCCTGGAGGGAAGGTTTACTCCGTGGAGCGCATAGCCGAGCTGGTGGAGGCGGCCAGACTAAACCTGGACCGGGCGGGAGTGGAGAATGTGACAGTGATCCAGTCCGACGGAAGCCTGGGCCTGCCGGAGCACGCTCCCTATGACCGGATCAGCGTGGCGGCCACCGCACCCAGCATCCCCGAGCCGCTCAAGCAGCAGCTTAAGACAGGGGGCAAGATGGTCATTCCTGTAGGAGAGGACTACCAGGAGCTGTACCTGGTGACCAGAAAGAACGGCTTCTTTGCGGAGCGGAAGATGGGCGTGATCTTCGTTCCCCTCATAGGAGAAGAGGGATTCAAAGAGAAGAGTTGAGACTCTTAGCGGGAAGAGTGCCGCTGTGTTGATTTTGCATTTTTTCGGTAGATTACCGAATATTGGCATGAGGAGAACAGATAAAAGCCAATAAGCCAAAACGAATAGGAAAGATACATGAAAGAAGCATCTCAGCCACTTGCAGAAATCTTTGGCTATCTGATAGATGACCAGTCGACCAAAGCAGACTGATATAGATCAAAGAGACTCTGCCCGTTCAATAACAAGGTGCCTAATTGCACGAAGGATAAATCAAAGGATCCCCTGGGTGTCGGCAGCATTTACCATCAGAAAAAACCATTCATCTCCTGTCCTATAAGGTTGAGAGGAGA
>CALMJN010000140.1 GCA_937864385.1 uncultured Methanosarcinales archaeon
TTGGGATCCGGCGAGAAGACGGTGACCAGCGTGGGCGAGACGTTGATGCTGGAGACCTGATAGCCCGTATCGACCTGGCCCTGGATGATGGGGATGACGGCCACCAGACGGTAGCCGACGAGTTGGTGGGCGGTGGTGAGGACGCGGGCCGAGGGGGGCGAGAGCGTCAGGCCGACGACGGCCCGCCCCTGCGCGTCGAGCGGCGCCAGGTTGACCTCGGCGTCGACGTCCTCGCGCCGGCCGGTGACGTCGACCTGGGCCAAGACCTCGGCGACCTGCTCGACCACAACGGCCTCGTCCGGCTCGCGAACGCCTGCGGCCTGCGCTATCTTCATGTTGAACATGATGGCAGAGATCTCTTTGGATCGCTCACCAATTCCTCCCTCAATAACTCTACAAGCAACTCCTCTCTAAACCTCAGCCGGGATTCCTCTTTCCTGAACCTGAGTGAGAGTGGGGGCTTTTTGCTCCAGGATCTGGCCAATTCATCAGAGAACCTCTCATCCTGGGGAGGGCCTCTTCCCAAGGCGCCACTGCCGCCGGAATACGATGAAAGTGCTGCCAGTTATGCCAAGACCTATGCCATCTTAAAAGCAAACCATGGCTTCTAAAGCAAGTCCGATAAAGAAGGAGCTTCTCCGTGGCATCTCCTGCCTGGAGGAGCATTAGATTAAAATGCGGGGGATACAAGGGGAATATTGGATGAAGGGAATACTGCTGGCAATAACATGCATATCCGCGACTTTATTGGGGGCCGCTCTATGCCTCGGCTTTGAGGATGTGGGGGGGGACTTTGGGAGTTCATGGCTGGAGAAGTATGGCACGAGGGCGCCCAGCACATTTGAGAATCCCAACAGCCTGTGGGACTGGGGGAACGCCCCCAAGGGATTTGCCCTTCGAAACGGCACCCTTTACCCGCCGGGAACAGCACCACAATGGTATTATCCCTTTATTATCACCGACTACAGCCCCATAGTCCTGAATAGATCCGAATTAACCAATCCGCAGCTGGAGAATCTCTACACCACAGACCCCTGGCTCCTGGCCCAGCTTACAGGCCGGCCGGTAAGCATAGTGAGCGAGCCGAAAGGAACATTGTTTTAGAACACTGTTTTAGGTTGAGCAAAACCTGTAGCCGGCCATGCAGCAAGCCTTATGGCTGGCCCGCATCGGTCAGAAGCCGCAGACACTGGCTGCAGCTCAGCATCAGCTACTTAAAACTCCCCTGAGGTAAAAGCTTCCTGATGCCAGAAGATTCCCTGCCTCCCAGCCACAGGTCAGATCTATTTTCCCTCTTGCTCATTGCCGCTCTGATCGTGTATGCGTCGTATGCCATCCTCCTTCTCTGGGGGCAGCCCCATCTTCTGGCGCTATGCCTCCTGCCCGCACCGCTGGTGCTGATGGCCCGACTGGGCCCTTCGGGGCCGGCTACTGTCGTTGCCGGGGCGGTGATCGGGCCCCTGACCGAAGCGGCCTGCGTCGCCGGCGGTCTGTGGAGCTATGCCGAGACCGGGGGGCTGCCCCTCATTCCCCCCTGGCTCCCGGTCATCTGGGCCTGCTTTCCCGCCGCCCTATGGCTGATCGCAAAAAGCCTTCTGGGAGAGGTTCCTTCGCCGAAACGGGGCGCTCTTCCTTTCTGCCTGGCGGGCATCGTTCTGGAGATAGTGCTCTTCCTCACTTTAAGCCATAGTCTGCATCTCATATTCGCCGCCGCCCTGCTAATGGGAGCAGCGGCGGTTCTGGCCTTACCCAGGGTGGAGCGGAGCACGGTCCTGGTTCTCATGGCTGCCGGAGCGGTGCTGGGACCGGTATGCGAAGCTCTGCCCGTGGCGGCAGGTGCCTGGTCTTATGCTCAGCCGGATGTCCTGGGGATGCCACTGTGGCTGCCCCTGGCCTATGCCCTCTTTGCGGTGCTGGTGGCATATGGGGCAAGGTCGCTGGTGGAGGGCGATATAGGAAAATAATTATTCTGCCAGAGATTCGAGGCACCCGGCCATGGCCTCTCCAGTGGGCCTTACTCTGAATGGAGCAAAGCTCCCCCAGGAAGGCCTGCTCCAGCACCGCCGGCAGAAGCGCATCCAGGGCGGCGGCGGTCTTCCGCCATTAACCTCATCTACTGGCAGCTAGATACCACTTCCTACATCAGGTGGTGGCAGGAATTGAAGAGCACAGTCTACTTCGCCGGTATCAGGGCCCGCAGCCCGGAAGACAGCAAGCAAAACAAGATCCGCAGGCTATTTGATGCGGCGGGGTTTTCCAAGGCCATAAGAAAAGGAGACCTGACCGCCATCAAGATCCACTTCGGCGAACTGGGCAATGACAGCTTTATCAGTCCAATCCTGGTCCGGCCCATAGCGGAGAAGATCCTGGATCAGGGGGCCCGGCCCTTTCTCACCGACACCAATACCCTCTACGGCGGCAGCCGATGCAATGCCGTCGTCCACCTGCAGACGGCGGAGGAGCACGGCTTCGGCCCTTCTGTAGCGGCAGCGCCGGTGATCATCGCCGACGGCCTGCAGGGAGACAGCTTCCGGGAGGTTTCAGTACCGGGAAAGCACTTTAAGAAGGTCAAGATCGCTGCCGAGATCGCCTCCGCCCAGAGCATGATCGTGGTCTCCCACTTCAAGGCCCACCTGCCGGCCGGCTTCGGGGGAGCAGTCAAGAACCTGGGCATGGGCTGCGCCCCTCCCCTGGGCAAGGCCGACCAGCACTCCACCAGGCCCATATTCAATGCCGAGATCTGCAGCGGCTGCCGCTCCTGCATGGAGGGCTGCCCCAATCAGGCCATCACCGTGGAGAAGAAGATCACCGCCATAGACTACAGCCGGTGCACCGGCTGCGGCAAGTGCCTGCGCCTCTGCCCCACCCATGCCCTCGACTTCGACTGGCTGGTGGAGGTTCCGCCCTTCATGGAGAGGATGACCGAGTACGCCCTGGGAGCAGTGAACGGAAAAGAGGGTCGGATCGGCTTTTTCAACTTCCTGATAAACATCACGCCGGACTGCGACTGCGTGCCCTGGAGCGATGCGCCCATTGTGCCGGACATCGGCATTTTAGCCTCGAAGGACCCGGTAGCCATAGATCAGGCCAGCTTCGACCTGGTCAACAGGCAGACGGGGCTCGAAGGCACACTGCTGCAGAAGAACCGCGAGCCTGGCCAGGACAAATTCCGGGGACTGTGGGAGAGCACCATGGGCGGCATTCAGACGGCGTATGGTGAGGCGATAGGCCTTGGCACCAGAAACTACCGGCTGGAAGAGGTTTGAACATGAAGGTCATTGCATTCAACGGCAGCCCCAGGAAGGAGGGCAATACATCCGCCCTTCTGGGGGCAGTACTGGAGGAGCTGGAGGACCAGGGAGTTGAGACGGAGCTGATCCATCTGAACGGCCCGCTATCCGGATGCACCGCCTGCGGCAAGTGCTGGGAAAAGAAGGACGGGCGGTGCTCACTGGACAGGGACATGGTCAACGTTTGCATCGAGAAGATGGCGGGAGCTGACGGCATCATACTGGGCTCGCCCACCTACTTTGCCGATCTCACCCCGGAGATGAAGGCCCTCATCGACCGGGCGGGATTTGTGGCCAAGGCCAACGGGTACATGTTCAGGCGCAAGGTGGGGGCGGCGGTGGTGGCCGTGCGCCGG
>CALMJN010000141.1 GCA_937864385.1 uncultured Methanosarcinales archaeon
AGACCAACCAGACATTTCCGGCCTCCTTTTTTACTTATAAATCTAACTCAGAATTGTTATATAGCCAAGTGTGGTGCTTTGCATCCACCAGTCAAACATAAAGATTTCGGTAGAATGGAGATGCATTAAATGTCCAAACCTAATCCATTTGAGATAGCCCAAAAGCAGCTTGACGATTGCGCCAAGATTCTGAATCTCGATGCCGGAGTGCATGAGTTTCTGCGCCACCCCAGAAGAGAGTTCCATTTTTCCATACCGGTAAGAATGGATGATGGCAGAATGAAGATCTTCCAGGGATACAGGGTTCAATATAATGATGCTCTGGGCCCCTGCAAGGGCGGCATAAGATACCATCCCGATGAGACCATCGACACAGTGCGGGCTCTATCCGCCTGGATGACCTGGAAGACATCGCTTCTGGGCCTGCCTCTGGGCGGCGGCAAGGGCGGAGTCATATGCAATCCCAAGGAGATGTCCAGCGGCGAGCTGGAGAGGCTGTGCCGCGGCTATATGGACATGATCTGGCAGAACATCGGCCCGGATAAGGATGTGCCGGCGCCCGACGTTTATACCACACCCCAGATGATGGCCTGGATGATGGATCAGTATTCAAAACTGACCGGCTCCAACAACTTCGGCTGCATTACCGGCAAGCCCCTCTGCGTGGGCGGCTCCTGCGGCAGAGGCGATGCGACAGCCAGAGGCGGAATGTATGCTCTTCGAGAGGCAGCACGGGAGCTCAACATCGATCTCTCCAAGGCTACCTTTGCCATTCAGGGATACGGCAATGCCGGAAGCTTCGCTCACAGCCTGGCCAAGGAGCTCTTTGGAGGCAAGGTTGTAGCAGTCAGCGACTCCCGGGGAGGGGCATTCAATGCCGCAGGTATTGATGCCGACGAAGCGGCTCGGGTAAAGGCGGAGAGCGCCAGCGTGGCCAACATTCCCGGAGCCAAGAAGATCAGCAATGAGGAGCTCTTAGAGCTGGATGTGGACATTCTCATAGCTGCAGCTTTAGAGAACGTCATCACCAAGGACAATGCCGGACGGGTAAAGGCCAAGATCATTGTGGAGCTGGCCAACGGCCCCACCACACCCGAGGCGGATGAGATCCTCTTCCAGAACAAGGTGCACATCATACCCGACTTCCTGGCCAATGCCGGCGGGGTCACCGTGTCCTACTTTGAGATGGTGCAGAACATCATGCGCTACTGCTGGTCCTTTGATGAGGTCTACCAGAAATTGGACGAGCGGATGACCATGGCCTACCAGGGCGTCCTGGCCGCCTCCAAGAAGTACAATATCAATATGCGCCAGGCAGCTTACACCGTGGCCGTGGCCAGGGTTGTGGATGCTATGAAGACCCGCGGCTGGGTCTAGGCAATTATCGGTTCAAAACCACCAGCAGAGGTGCTTTGCGCTCCGCCCTGGGCTGAAAGCCTGCCATAGGGGCGCAGAGCCCTCATTTTTTAATACCATTCCCTCTAAATTCGTTTCCATCATTTATCTACTTCTTTCACTCTTCTTCCATTTCCATCTCCTTTTTCATGGGGCAGCGCTCCATCTCCTCTTTCTCATGCAGCATCATTGCTTCACGCTCCTCCTCCCGGAATGACTGAAGGCGCTGGGTTAGGAGATCATAGTTGACCCCGTGGCCGTCGAACTCCGGCCCGTCCACGCAGGCCAGCTTTGTCTCTCCTCCCACCTCCACCCGGCAGCTGCCGCACATGCCCGTGCCATCGATCATGATGGGGTTCAAGCTGACGATGGTCTTGATCCTCTGAGGACGGGTGATCTCGCTGACCAGCTTCATCATTATCACCGGCCCTATGGCCACCACCAGATCCGGCTTTTCCCTCTCCAGGACTTCCTTAAGCAGCTCTGTCACCAGGCCTTTCCTCCCCAGAGATCCGTCATCGGTGCAGATCAGCAGCTCATCGGATACGGCGGCCATCTCCTCCTTCAATATGACCAGATCTGCCGTCCGCGCCCCAACGATGCTGATCACCCTGCTGCCCTGGCTTTTCAGCTTCTTGGCTATGGGATAGATTACTGCAAGGCCCGTGCCTCCGCCTACGCAGACGGCCAGGCCGACGCCCTCGACCTCGGAAGGCCGGCCCAATGGGCCAGCCAAGCTTCTGTAGCCCTCGCCCACCTGCAGCCTCTTGAAGGCGGCAGTGGAGCGGCCCACCACATGATAGATGATGGTGATGGTCCCCTTGACCGGATCTATATCCGAGATGGTCATGGGGATGCGCTCGCCCTTCTCGCCGGCCATAAGGATCACAAACTGTCCCGGCTGGGCAACGCGAGCGATCTTGGGGGCGGAAATCTCATTGAGGATGATCGCTCCGCCTGCCATCTCCTTGCGCCTGACTATGGGGAACAATTGAAGACCTCGACCGGAGAGATGCTCTTCAGGTAGAAGAAGATGACGTGAATGAGTCTGCTGATAAAAAAAAGGGAATGGGCGAAATCTCATCGACCCGAGGCGAGACTGCCCTGAGAGGGGCCCAAGCTTTAGAGCTGATTGGCTATGGCCCTCCTGCTGCGGCATGCCCTCAGGACTTTTTCGGCCTTCAATTCATCGAGTTTGCGTTTGCGTTTCATCTTTCGGTCTCTAGCTTCACTCATAACCGCATTCCCCTTTCCTCCTAGAATATCAACTTTCTCCCTGGAAAGCAATCATAGACAGTCTCTTCTGATTGTGTCCAGTATCGCCTGAACAAAGAGCACTTGCTCAGCGGCATAACGATGGGGAAAGATATTTGTCCGCCAATAGCTCATGGTTCAAGGGTGAAAACCGGATTGACTCTTAAAATCCTTATCCTGGCCTTTCTCCTATTGCTGGCCGGGCCATATCCCGCCTCGGGCTATGGCAAGAGCGTGGAGGACCTGGTGGGGGTCTTCTCCATAAGCAAGGAGATCAAGATAGGAAGCAGCAGCCAATGCTTCTCCTCGGAGGAGTCTTTCGATCCCCTTGCGCCGCCAGGGAACGGTCCGGCTGGTCCCTTATCCGACGACCAGGCCCCGAGCATCGCCGGCCTATTTATGGAGCCCCAGAAGATCTCCCTGGCCTCTCCCCAGCCGGTCAACCTCACCGCCCACCTGATCGATGATCAGGCCATATGGGCGGCAGAGGCGGCATTCTCCGGGCCGGGAGGCGAGAGCATCACCGCGCTCTTCTCATCCCAGAACAGGTCCTCTGGGACGGAAAGTGACGGCTTTTATGCGAGCCGGATCAGCCTGCCCGGAAATACAAGCGGCCAGTGGCATCTGCAGAATCTGACCCTTGTGGACCGGGAAGGCAACAGAAGGATCCTCTCCGGAACAGAGATTGAGTGTCTGGGCCTGCCAACTGTCATAACCGTCTCTTGATACTGCTCCGCGGTTTATTCTCCCATGATCTGCAGGATCAGCCTTCTCTGCCGGGGCCTGGCATCCAGTTCCAGGAAGACTATCTGCTGCCAGTCTCCCAGCATAAGCCTTCCCTGGGAGAAGGGAATGCCGAGACCGGGCCCGATCAGTGCCGCTCTGATATGAGAGTGGCCGTTTCCATCCTGCCAGCGGAGGTTGTGGGCGTAGTCGATATCATCCGGTGCCAGCTTCTGCAGGGCCCCCTTTAGGTCCTCAATCAATCCCGGTTCGAATTCAATTGTGGTAACGGCCCCCGTAGCTCCGGGAACAAAAACGGTGACAAGACCCGATTGAAGGGTCGTCCTCTGCAGGGCGTCCTGCACCTCCCCGGTGATATTTCTGACCTCGTCCTTTTTTGTATGAAAATTCAGGATGACCGTGGCAATCATAAGAATGAATCAAGCTGTCTCCATAATTATTTATTGCTTCCCACCCATATAAAACGGCATGGCCTACTATGATGCCGTCCGTCGCATCTTGATGATCATCTTCGTCCTCAACATCCTCACCGCTCTGGCCAAGGGGATCTACGGCCTTTACACCGACTCCCTATCCATGAGCGCAGACGGCCTGCATTCATTCTTCGACAGCACCGCCAATATCATCGGCCTGGTGGGGATAAGCCTGGCCGCCCGTCCTCCGGACAGGGATCACCCTTACGGCCATGCCAAGTACGAGAGCTTTGCCGCCATGGGCATAGCCATACTGCTATTCGCCGGCTGCCTGCAGTTGATTGTATCTGCTGCCGGTCGCCTGCAGAGCGGAGGATCGCCGAATGTCACCGGGCTGTCCTTTGCCGTAATGGCATTGACATTGATCATCAATGTCGGCGTCTCCAGCTATGAGTACGTCCTGGGCCGCAGGCTAAAAAGCAGCATTCTGGTGGCGGACTCTCTTCACACCAGAAGCGATGTCTTTGCCTCTCTGGGAGTGATCCTGGGCCTGTTTGCGGTAAGGATGGGCTATCCCCTGGCCGATCCGCTTATCGCCCTTTTCATATGCGTCTTGATCATTCATACCGGCCTGGAGATAATCAGGGAGAGCTCTACTGCTCTTCTGGACCGGGCGGCGATAGATGAAAAGGTCATAGTCGATCTGGCCAGATCGGTAGAGGGGGTATGCAGCTGCCATGCCGTGCGTACCAGAGGCATGGCCGAGGAGATATATGTGGATCTGCACATAGAAGTTGATGCCTCGCTCTCCATGGAGCTGGCTCACGAGGTGGGAGTGGATGTGGAGCGGGCCATAAAGGGCAGGATTCCAGAGGTGAGGGATGTGGTGGTGCATCTGGAGCCAAAGGATTACTGTGATAATAAGGAGATTCCGATCTGAGGAATCCCGATCTGATCAACAGACCGCTTATGGAAAAGTCCTAAAACAAAAAAAAGACATTAGGAGAGCCCCAAGATGCAGGATATCATTATTAATGTATCAGAAGCTGGAACTGCCGCTGCCCGTACCTTTGCCTATGAGATAACTGTGGATGGTCGTGTCATCGCCCGGGGAGCGCTCACTCCGGTTCAGTCTCAGCAGGTGAATGAGATCGGCTCCCAGTACTTCTCCCTCTGGGAAACAAAAGGCCAGGAGCAGGCCGTGAGCTATCTGCCTCTTCTGAAGGATGCCCTTGGACGCCTTTTACTGGATAAAGCAGAGCAGGGATGGAGAGAGAGCATAGCGTCCGATGCCAGGTTGGTTATATATTCCAGCATCCCGGAGGTTCTGCAGCTTCCCTGGGAGCTGCTGGAGCTTTCGCCATCAGCAGATGGAAGGCTCAGGGTTGTCCGGCGCCCCGGCGTTCCTGAGGTCGTCTCAACCTCCCTGCCCAAGCCATCCGCCGGGCCGCTGCGTCTGCTCTTTCTGGCCTCTGGCATGGAGGACTGGGCGGAGGAGGAGAAGGCCGTTCTGAAGATGGCCGAAGCCCTGGAGATGGAGACTGTCATCTGCGAGAGCGGTAGCCGCTCGGAGCTAATAGGATTGGCGGAGCAGTTCCGGCCTCATCTGCTGCATCTGGCCGTCCCGGTCAAGGCCTCAACAGGAGGCGCGGCCATCTCCCTGCCGTCCCGTAGCGGCGAGAGGGAGGAGATATCGGCAGAGGATCTTGCCCGTGACCTCGAAGATTTTGTATCTGGAGTAATTCTCAGCCGGGGCGGGATCGGCTCCGCCCAGTCCCTTCATCTCTTCTGCCAGAGGCTCTCGGCTAAGATGCCCCTGGCTCTGGCCTGGATGGCAGAGATCGCAGGGCTCCAGCCCGTCTATAAGGCCCTGACGGAGGGTGCGAGCCTGGGGGATGCCCTGCTCTCCCCGCCCAAAAAGGGGGCAGAGCTGTCCGGGACAGAGGACGCACTTCTGCCATTTCCCGCCTTATACTCTCAGGCCGATCTAACGGGCCCCCTGATCGACTGCGAGGCGAATAGTGTGGCATCAGGCTTTAAAGCCTGCAGTGAGATCCCGGCCTTGCCTGGACTGGCGGAAGGATGGTCGGAGTGTTTTGTGGGCCGGAGAGCCGATATTGCCCGGCTCTTTCCCGCCCTGCGGGAGGGCGGCGTTCATACTCTGATTGTCACCGGCCCGACCGGCTCCGGCAGGAGCGCTCTGGCAGTCCGTCTCTGCCGGCTGCTGGCCGATGCCGGATATTCGGTGCTTCCCCTCTATAGCTCTCCCAACAATCCCATAACCTGGACCAGGCTGCTGGAGTTGGTGGCATCTCACCTCAAGGCAGCCGGCCAGGAAAGCCAGGGAAAGAAGCTTTTCAGCTCAAAGGCGCCCAAAGATAGGATGAACGACTTGATCCAGGTGCTGAAAGCCAACCGATTGCTGCTGCTCTGGGACGGCCTGGAGCTGGATCAGAGTGGCAGGATCCCTGACCCGGATCTCTCCCAGTTCTATCTGATGATGATCCGGGGTATGGGTGCGGGCCGGGCCATCATCACCAGCAACAAGCTGCCTGCAGAAGCTCTGACCCTGCCCGCCCGAGCCTGGCTGTGGAAGGCGGAAGGGCTCTCTCAAGGGGCATTTGTCAGGCGACTTCTCTACATGCCTGGCATAGCAGATCGCTACCGCCAGGGGAAGATCTCTTTTGCTGCTCTGGCAGAGCATCATCGCCTGGCATCCGGCCTTCCCATCCGACTGGACCAGACAGCCAGAGCTTTGAGCCTAGAGGATATGGCGGCCGGCGGGGACGGCCTGGCTGCCTTAACCCGCCGACTGGAAGAGGACTCTCTTGCCGCCTTATGCCGGGCCTCCGTCTGCCACATATCCCTCAGCCCTGCCGGCATCGCTGCAGTCTGCGCTCTGGCCGCGGAGCAGGCGGAATCCTATGCAAAGAGTTGGCAGTCTCTCTCCCTGGCCCATATCTCAGATGGGCTCCTGATGGTGCCTTCCTCCATTCGCCCTTCTCTTCTGGCTATGCTGCCCCAGGAGGGGATTGAGTCCGCCCATAGGGCAGCAGCCGGCTTTCTCCAAGGCCTGGCGGAGGCGGGACGCTCTCAGGAGATTGCCCTGTCCCGGCTGGATGTCCTCCTGGAGGCCAGGGGGCACTATATGGCTGCAGGGGACTGGGAGGCGGCTGCGGTCACAACCGGTCGCATAAGCGGCTATCTGAGAAGGAGGGGCCATTATGGGGAGATCATAAGGCTGAACCGGGAGCTCTTAGAACTGAATCTCCCCACCCCCACCCAGACAGGGCCAGCGGCAAGGATTGGGCAGGCATATCTGGATCAGGAGGACTATAAAAGGGCAGAAAAGTGGTATGAGCGAGCCCTGCAATTCTCTCCTGAGCCGGCCTGCTATCTCGGTCTGGGCCTATCTCTTATGCATCAGGAGAAGTTCGACCTGGCCAGGAGCAACCTGCAGAAGGCGTATGATGCCTACAGCGAGGCGAATGATATCTCCGGCCAGATGGAGGCCCTTAGCAGCCTGGCGGCCATAGACATGAAGAATGGGGAGACGAAGGCTGCTCTAGAGAAGATGGAGAAGGTAGCTGGGATCATGAGGAAGCTCGGAGACCTGCCGGGAGAGGCCCAGGCACTTCAAGAGGCTGCCCGTCTGGATATGATGCTCTCCAATTTCGATTCAGCCCGGAGCAGGCTGCAGAGATCCCTGGAGCTGCTGCAGTCATCCCATGACCCCAGAGGGGCAGCCTTCGCTCTCTTCAACCTGGCCAGCCTGGACCTGGAGAAAGGAGACTTCCAAAATGCCGCAGCAGAGTACGCCAGGGCTCTGCCGCTCTTCAGGGAGATGGAGGACCGGGCCACAGTGTCAGCCATACTGCACAGCCAGGGGCTGATCCAGGCCCAGGCCGGGGAGAAGGCGCTGGCCATAAGCAGCTTCAAGGAGGCCCTGGCCATCAACCAGGATCTGGGGGATAAAGCGGCAGAGGCGGGATCCTTCTTCCAGCTGGGAGCCCTGGCCGTGCTTCAGGACCGGATGGAAGAGGGCCTGAAGCTCATGGCCACGGCGGCGGTGGTGCTGCGCAGCATCAAGAGCGATGAGGTCAGGAATGTGGAGCCTCTGGTGGAGAGGCTGGCATCCCGGCTCAACTACAGCCAGGAGCAGTTCATGGTCATGGTGCAGGAGGTGCTGAATAGCTACAGCAAAGATCGGGGCTGGGGGCTGGTGGAGAGTGCATCGGTCAAGTAAGAGAAAAGGTGGGGACGTTCCTGTATTTTGATTTGAAGGCAAGGCAAAGAGCCTGCAGCAAATGCGATTGGCAGCCAATGCAATTAGCAGCCAATGAAATCATACATTGAAATAGATCTCTAGAAGAGGAAACCCAGGCCGCGATTCTGAGGCAATAGTCTTGAATCAAGGCCTGGATCTTCATTAATGGCAAACCAGGGCGGAGTGTATGCAAATGAAGCTATATCTGCTCCCCCTGATCATCTCCTAAGTCTCTTTAAAGACTTGAATCATTCTAATGGGATTGTTTTTCCGATCTACAACCATCACCCTCTCGCCATCTTCGATTCCTGGATCTGATGCCACCACCTGTCCCGAGAATAACCTTCCGCCTCGGGCGATAAAGGGCACTGCGGCATCTTTTATCGTTACCCTGCTGATTGATGATTCACCGACATCGTTTGGCATGTCAACACTCCTTTTATCCGGGATTGATTATTTTCAGGATTCATCCTATTAAGTAATAAATCTTTTGGTTATTTTGCTACTAAAAGCACGATAATTTTTGATGAGATCGCATCACGGCCTTGCAGAAAAAACAACTGCTTCGGGTTTTTTTGGATAACTGATCTGGTCTGATGGGGCTATTTGATGGGAATCGCATGCATTCTCTTGGAGTTTCTGCAGCTGAAAGAGAGATGCAAAGGATGATATGGTAGAAAAAATGTCTTAGGCAGCGCAAAACAAGAACGAGGCCAAAGATGCTCAATGTGATCTTTCTAGGAACCGCCGGATCGCTTCCCACCCCTGAGAGAAATCCTTCTGCCGTGCTTGTAAACCGGGAGGGAGACATGATTCTCTTTGATTGCGGCGAGGGAACCCAGAGGCAGATGATGCGGGCCAGGACGGGAATGATGCGCCTGACCCACATCTTCCTGACCCATCTGCACGCCGACCATATCCTGGGCATACCTGGACTGCTGGAGACCATGGCCTTCCAGGGAAGAGAGGAGCCACTCACCATCGCCGGGCCGATTAACACTGCCCGTATGCTGGACTGCTTCAAGTCCGTCTGCTACTTCTCCCGTCACTTTCCCGTCCGGGCGGTGGAGCTTGAACCGGGAGAGACGGTGCCGATGAAAGGCTTTCGGGTGACCGCCTTCTCCACCCAGCACAGCGTACCCAGTCTGGGATACTGCCTGGAGGAGGAGCAGCGGCCGGGGCGCTTCAACCGCGAGGCGGCTGTATCTTTGGGCGTCCCGCCCGGGCCGCTCTTTGGAAGGCTGCAGCGCGGCCAGAGCATAGAGATCGATGGCCGGCGGATAGAGCCGCATCAGGTCATGGGCCCGGCCAGGCCGGGGAGGAAGGTGGTCTACACCGGGGACACCAGGCCCTGCGCCTCGGTGGAGGAAGCCAGCCGGGGGGCAGACCTGCTGATCCATGACTGCGCCCTGGCCAGCGATATGGCGGATTGGGCCAGGGAGACCAAGCACAGCACCGCAGCAGAGGCGGCGGAGACGGCCAGGCGGGCCGGGGTGGCGGCGCTGGTCTTGACCCACATCAGCTCCCGCTATTCCGAGGATACCTCTGCTCTATTGAGAGAGGCCAGATCCATATTTGAGAAGAGCACTGTGGCAGAGGATCTGATGTCTCTGGAGATCCGGCTGCGAGATGAGTAGGCTCGGGCATATCCATCCTCCTTGCTATTCTGGAGCTTATCTTTTTCTGATCTGTTTTTTCTGTCGGGCAGCAAATCAACAATAGAGGGTCGTCCGGCCCTAGGGCATGATAGTGCGTGCAGGCTTGGCCTTCGGAGCGTAGCGATTCGTACCTGGAATGACTCTATATCTGGACCTATAGCTCCAGAGCGAAAACTATATATCTCGGCAATTGACTATATAGTATTCGGCGAAAGTCGTTGTATCTCCCTCCTACATCCCTTTTCTCAAGCGACTTTCCCCTCCCTCCTTTT
>CALMJN010000142.1 GCA_937864385.1 uncultured Methanosarcinales archaeon
CCCAACAAATTCATCGCCTGGATAGGATCTATATTTTTAAAAATATTCGAAAGGCTATCATATTTGGTCAGGCTAGCTAGAAGTCCTGATTTAATTCCTAAATCCTGTCATAGCTATTCTCCTCTTGAACATAAACCTGAAAATCGAAAAAGGATATCTAAGGTTTTATATACTTTCATATCCCATTTAATCATCGTGATGTTCTATGCAGTTTAGACTTAAGCTATGCCTTGTTCTTTGCCTGTTTCTAATCTCTATTGCGGTGGCAGAAAAATACGAATTTAACAACGAAACAGCTAATGGCGTTGAAATCATCAAGGTTCATTTTAAAAACTCGTTTAGAGGCGCTGATCAGGATCTAGCGACAATAGATCAACTTTGGCAAGTATCGGATGTCGATTCCTCTCAGGTGATTATCAATAATTCTGATGAGCTTGTTATCACCAGTGGAACTCCACTCAATTTAAAAGAAGGATATGGGCTTACTATTAAATCCATTGATATCGATGGAAATAAATTATATGTAGAGTTGTCTAAGAACGGGGAGGTCATTGATTCAAAAATTGTGATCCCTCCACAAATAGAGAATGGTCTCTATTCCTACTCACCAGATACAGGTTCTTATGAAGATATCGAATTGATCAAGGTTCATTTCAGGAATTCATTTAGAGGTGCCGATGAGGATTTAGCTAGCGTAGATCAAATTTGGCAGGTATCAGAGACGGACCTATATCAGGTGATCATTAACAATTCTGATCAGATTATTATGACCAGCGGAACGCCTCTAGTGCTAGAAGAAGGATATGAACTGGCAATCAAGTCCATTGATATCGATGGAAATAAGGTGTACATAGAATTGTACAAGGACGGAAAAGTCGTTGATGCGAAGATCATTGTCGTTCCACAAACCGAAGATGACGGCTATCTCTACATAACACATCCCTAACAAATCCCAAGCGCCTGCGAACAATCCGGTCAGTTTTTACGACTGAATCGACCAATTGATTAAGCATAGCAGTAATAAATGCAGGAGAGAGACGCAATCCCCCAAAAAAAAGGGTGATAGCTTCCTTCTCACCTCCTCAAACATACTGGAGATCCCCCTATGGCTTCAACTGCCAAAGGCAGGAGATCTCTCTATGACAGATCCATTTCGATTAATGTAGCCGCTTTTTTGGTTATGTATAGAAAGGTAAATAGAGGCTATCTTGTCAGTTACTCTCAGAGCTTGTTGCAGATATCCTTCAAATAGCCCTGCAGCTCCTTCCTGTAACCCCGCCGGGCGGCCAGCCTCTCTATCTCCCGCATGACGCCGCTGCCATACTGCATGGCCTTTTTCTCCTGCCAGGCAATCGATTCTGGCAGGTGCCGGGCGGCGACCTCCCGCAATGGCCTCTTGCGAACGCCATCCACGATGAGCATTTCGGCAGGAATCGCCCTCGCCGCTCTGACCACTCTGCAATCCATATAGGGCAGGGAAAAGTAGGCCTCAAATAGCCCGGCCACAGCCTGGTCACGGGAAAGCTGGCGGGGCAGCGCCAAAAAGTCCCTCTCCATATCCTCGGCCAGGGTCGCAGTGTGCAGATAGCGGAAGTAGCCGGCGAAGAGCTCATCCGCCCCCTGCCCGGCCAGGATGCACTCGACACCCTGATCCCCGGCCCAGCGGCAGACAAAGAATAGGGTGGCGGCAATGGAGGCATTGACCGGATCCTTATCCGGTATGAGCGGCAGCACCGCTGCCAGTGCCTGCTCTAGCTCTGCCGGGTCTATCAGAACTTCATGCAGGGTCAGATCGAGCGAGCGGGCAGCCAGCCGCGCCCTGCGCAAATCATGCGAGCCGGGCAGGCCCACAACCACGCACTCCAGGCCGGCCAGGCGGGCCACCAGGGCCGAGTCCACCCCTCCGGATAGGGCCACCACTCCATCATCGCTTCGCAGATGGACTGCTCTGGCGATGGCCCGGTCCAGGTCCATCAGAGGATAGGCCGGGCTCACCTTTCCCACAGGCCTGCCGGCAGAGGTGATCTCTCCCGCCGGGCAGCCTCCGGGCATGATGCCGAAATGATCACGCGCCCGGCAGCCGTTCCACTCCAGGAAGAACTCGCCCCCGAATGCGGATACACCGGCAGGGTCCTGCTCAAGGATGGCTTCTATCTCCTCCTGCTCCAGACGCCGCCCATCCTTCTCCACCCAGCCTCTCAAAGAAAAATCCATAAACTCTGATATCCTCCCTGCTGGTAGAAAACATTATTTCGGGACGAGTGTCGCCCTCTTGAGAGCCAAATCATGTGACCTTGTCCCAATGAAACAAGGGGTCCTATCAATGAATATTATAGCATCAGAATGCCTGGAGCGGGTGAGGCGGAAGACGCCACTGGTTCATCACCTCACCAACTGGGTGACCATTTACGACTGCGCCAATATAGTCAAAGTCTTCGGCGGCTCTCCGGTCATGGCCCATGCCAGGGAAGAGGTAGCGGATATGGCCGGGATAGCTGACGCCCTGGTTCTCAATATCGGCACTCTAACCTCCGATTTTGTCGAGGATATGATAATTGCCGGCAAGAGCGCCAACAAGAAGGAGATCCCGGTGGTGCTGGACGTCTGCGGGGCGGGAGCTACGCCTTTCCGGGACAGGAAATGCTTTGAGATCCTGGACAGCATTTCCGTAGGCATAATCAAGGGCAACTCCTCGGAGATCGCCCGCATAGCCGGTGAGAGCGTCTCCACCAAAGGAGTGGATGCCTCGGCGGTGGAGAAGAACATGGTGGATTTAGCTCAGGATCTGGCTGGCCGGAGGAGCTGCACCGTTGTGGTTACGGGCAAAGAAGATATTGTGGCGGATTCCGGCAGGGCGCTGCTGGTCAAGAACGGCGATGCCATGATGGCCAATATCGTGGGCACGGGATGCATGGCCGCATCGGTGATAGGCACATTTGCTGCCGTGGAGAAAGACCCTGTAGCCGCCAGCGCTGCCGGACTGGTCTGTTACGAGGTGGCGGCGGAGCTGGCGGCAAAGGATGCCGCTGGGCCGGGCAGCTTCAAGGAGAGGCTCTTTGATGCCGCCTTCAGTCTGGATGGCGAGACCGTAGGGCGGATGGAGAAGTTAGAGAGGCTCTAAAGGATGAAGTGAGACTATTTCTTATCCGAGGGCAATCTGAGCCGAGCCGGGGGTGGGGGGCTTGTAAGCCATATCCTGCTCGGTGGGAGAGGAGGATGTGAGGGAGAAAACGTCGGTTCCAGGAGATATTTGAGGAGTTTAGCCTTTTGGGCGAAGGAAAGGAATTTAAGAGCTAAGAAGGGTCATATAGTCGCTTTGAATTTATTCTCACTTTCTAATTTTATTAATGCAACTAAGGATTCTATTTGCACAACCTTTTTGCGCATATGAAAGCAGATCCCCGAAGTCACTTGTTATCATCAATATTCTATCTTCAAGAATGCCAAGCCCGACTTCCGCAAAAGGATCTGAAATACCCTCACGAGAATCAAGCACAGCATCAGGTCTTTCGGCGCTATATATTTCGTCCACAGATTTAGCTGACTCATTAGCACAATAAAAGCCACAACCAGCTAAGCTTCCTGATGGTTGGCGAACCATGTGCATTGTATTTAGCTCAATTACATGCACATATAATCTATCGATAACTGCACGATGCCTGACGTCATGAGTTACATCCACAATTTTTCCAACAATGATTTCTATC
>CALMJN010000143.1 GCA_937864385.1 uncultured Methanosarcinales archaeon
GGCGCGCCACGTGCTACCGTAATCGTCGCCGGAATAAACGGCGGCAGCGGTCGATACCAGCAGGCGCCAGCCGTGCTTGCGCACGCGCAGCGACACTTCGTAGTCAGCCAGATAATGCGGCAGCGCGCGCGGCCGCATGCCACCGGCGGCGATTAGGCCGGCCATCTCGAGGCCTGGCGGCCGCGGTTCGAAGCCCTGGAACCGCGCGTGGTGTTCTCGGCGGCTCCGGTTTCGGCCGCCGTCGCCGATACGATCATTGCCCAATTGGACCAGAAAGCGGTTCCCTGTACCTCCATCTCTCCCGGAGATGAGTGCAGCAGCAGATAGCAGCGCGGAAGTATTATAATGCCAGAGCGGCAAAGGCAGGAGTGATATGACAGACATCCCGGACATTCCTCTGGAGCAGATTCAGCAGCGTGTGGTGGCCATGTGGATGGGCAGCTTCTACGGCAGCAGCGGCTATGTAGCCCGCAAGCTGGGCAAAAAGGGCCTGCGCGAGTTTCAGGACCAGGGCGCCCATCAGGTAGCGGCGACCTTCAAGCAGCTTGGCCTGGCCGAGCCGAGAGATGTGGCCCTGGCCATGGCCACCAATGACAAGAACCTCTTCGGAAGCATCATAGAGGTCTCGGAAGAAGAAGGAGCCGTGGAGATAAAGCGAATCCGCTGCGGCCTGATGGAAGGGGCCAAATCCTTCGCCCGCATCGGAGCCAGCCTGATGGCCAAGGAGCACTGCAAGACCTGCGTGGAAGGCCACTGGAAAAAGGTATTCTCCGACCTGAAGCTGAATCTTGAGGTGGAACATACGGATGATGGATGTATTATGAAGATCACCAGGCAATAGTCCTGCTCGCAATGATATAGTCAGCTTGTATCATCCGCTTTTTTAGCATTGACCGGATCGGCTGCATATCGATGCCTATGAGATCCTGGATCGTATCTCTGCGGCACGATTAAGGCTCTCAGATGCGCGCGCTCTGCTCTCCGCTACCCGATCATTGCTCTCAGACACACGAGCTCTGCTCTCTGCTACGCGATCATTGCTCTCAGATACGCGAGCCCTGCTCTCGGCTACCTGATCATTGCTCTCAGACACACGGTCTCTGCTCTCCGCTACGCGATCATTGCTCTCAGATACGCGAGCCCTGCTCTCGGCTACCTGATCATTGCTCTCGGACGCACGAGCCCTGCTCTCGGCTACTTGATCATTGCTCTCAGACACACGGGATCTGCTTTCAGATGCCCGATCATTGCTCTCAGATACTCGATTGCTTATCTCAGCGACACGAGACCGGCTCTCGGCAATGCGTTCACTGATCTCTGATTGCTCTGCATTTATCTCCTCAGACACTGGATTGGCTGAGGCCGAGGCAGCAGAATTCCGCTCCTCTCCACCCTCAGAAGGCGAAGATAGAGCTTCATCAGGCTGAATCGCGGCAGCTGGCTCTCTGTAAGAAGAGTCCCCATTCATCTCGCTCTGAATCGATTCGGATTCGGACGCCGTGGAGGTAGGAGATGTCAAGGACTTGGATGTATCATTTCCGGATTCTTTGGGATCGATTTTTCGGTCAGATAGGCCATTTTCAGATTCCTTTTCATCTGATGTAGAAGCAATCAGGTTGCTTTCATCCGCTGTGCCTTGCCAGGATTGACTCTGATCGTTGGCGGTCCCATCAGCAGAATCTCGATCATCGAGCTTTTGATCTGTGGTGTTCTTCTGGACGGCATCTGTAGCAGTCGGTTCCCGATCGACTGCATCTGCATCGATCTCATTTTGATCTGGGCCATTTTGAGCTTCAGCGCTCTGATCTGGCTGGCTCGATTCAGGCTTGGTGGAGGAAGCAGAAGAGGATGAGCCACTGCTCTTCTTGGAGGAGGAACGACTTGAACTGGATGACTGGCGCGACATCGCTTCCGAGGAGAGGGTCTTGTCTTTCCCTGAGACGGATATTGATTGGTTTGAGGGGGTTACATTGCTGAGGTTGGAGTCAATGGCCGACCGGCTCAAATTGCCCATGGCCTGAGACAGATTACCCCCCACCATACCGCCTCTCTCTGCCTGGCCATCTTCCACTGCAGCATCCTTCTCTCCGCCATTGCCGCCAAAGCTCTCCAGGAGCGTCTCATGGTCCGGATCAAGGGCAAATGAAGCCAGATCGGATAATAAATAGAGAGCGAGGCCAGCCAGAGAGATCAAGACCAGTACCAGGATCAGATTGATTGTGTAAGGATACCTCGCCAATAGTCTCTCGCGGAGCAGATCATATTTGGTGATGTTCGATGCTACAAAGCCCGCCATGCATAATTAGATATTTTTTTAAGTTTATAGCTTTTGCGATCGAGATAAAATTAAGACGTAATCAATATA
>CALMJN010000144.1 GCA_937864385.1 uncultured Methanosarcinales archaeon
CTTCGCCGACGAGGCCGGATTCGGCCTGGCCCGGTTTTCCGATGCTGCCTATTTCTCTGGAGCAGTCTTCCAGGACCTGGCCCTATTCGGCCTGACCAAGTTCGAGGACATAGTCACCTTCCAGGAGGCTAACTTTGGAGCCGACCTCAACTTCAAGGGCGGATCCATATCCGCCCTGCTCTTGGAAAAAGCAGAGCTGGCAGAGGGCTCTCGCATCATACTAAACGACACCGACATCTCCCGCTTCCGGGCCCGCTGGGATGAGATCGAGGATCATGTGGCCTGGGAGCCAGGAGCCTATCTTGCTTTGGTGGAGAACTACCGCCGCCTGGGCTGGTCCGGGGATGAGGACGACTGCTACTACCAGTACCGAAGGCTGGAGCAGGCGGCAAAGAGCTGGGGCTGGTCCAAGATCATTGATATCCTGGCATGGCTCTCCTGCGGCTATGGAGTGCGCCCGGGCTATGCCCTGGCCTGGTCGCTTATCATCATCCTCAGCTTCGGCCTGGTCTTCTGGAAGGGTGACGGCATCCGCCGCTCCTCCCGGCCCCTGAGCGGCCCGGCGGAGGAGGAGAGACTGCCGGAGAGGGCCACTCTGCGAAACGCCCTCTTCTTCAGCACCATGGTCTTTCTCTCCCAGGGGCCCATCGACTTTCTGCCCTTAGGCCGGCACAGGTATTATGTCATACTGGAGGGCATCACCGGCTGGCTGCTTCTGGCACTCTTCCTGGTCACCCTGGGCCGGGTGATGATCCGCTGATCCGGCAATAGCAAAGTGATAAATCCTGAGACAGATTAAAGGCGAACCGGTGACAGAAAACTCCAGGCTGCGCTGCCTTCTCCTGCCCCTGCTCTTGCTCGGACTGATCATGCAGGGTGCAGCAGCAGATGAATCCGGGATTGATTCTGATCTGCCCCCCAGCTCGGCCATAGCAGCGCAGAATATAGTCTCCCAGATCCGGTCCGGCCAGCCCGTCAGCTACAACAATATAACCGTCACCGGCCAGCTTGATCTCTCCCGGCTGGAGGGGCCGATCCACCATCCTCTGACCATCACCAACTCCCGCTTTCTGGAACCGGTGAAGATGGAAGGGGTGACATTATCCCAGGGACTGGACCTGAGGGGCAGCGTTTTCCAGGATAACGTCAGCTTTTCCCGGTCCAGGTTGCTGGGAGACGCCAAACTCTCCGGAGCCCGATTTCTGAAGCAGGCCGATTTTTCCGATGTCTATTTCGAGGGCGTATCATCCTTCATTGCTACTCATTTTTCCGGGGACTGCAGCTTTTCCAGCGCTCAATTCAATGGAGACGCCGCCTTCCTGGGCGCTGTATTTGCCGGCGATGTGGACTATGATGATGCCAGCTTCATCAGATCGGGATCCTTCCGGTCCGCCCGGTTCGATGACGTTCGCTTCTTCGAGACCGAATTCTCCGGACAGGTCACATTCCTCTCCGCCCTTTTCTCTGGCAATGCCACCTTTGCCGCCACCCGTTTCCAGAGCGATGTGGTCTTCCGCCAGGCTCGCTTTTTGATGGGCAGCACCTTCGGCCTATCCAGCTTTGCCGGCCTGGCCGACTTCGGCGCTGCTCGACCTGTGGGGCGTGCTGCGCCGCGTGCCAGGCATCCCGCAGAGTGAGGCCAGGCTGGGCGAAGTGCAGCGCCTGCTGCGTTCACGCCTGGTGGCCGGCGGCACGACGCTCAAGTTCAGCACCGAGGCCGGCGACGACTGGTGGTGGCTGATGGACGGCCCCGACGCCAATGCCGCGCGCCTGGTGCTGGCGGCCACCGCCACGCCG
>CALMJN010000145.1 GCA_937864385.1 uncultured Methanosarcinales archaeon
GAAGGAGCGCATACCAGGCAAATGCTTTCTCCGGCCCGAAATCCTTAAGTAAAATCAAATTGATTAAAGAAAAGTGCATTGGAATAATCTATTCCATGCGTCCATTTCGTCACCGGTGCGAGGGATCGGTCAACTGGCGACCGGCTCCTCGCCCTGGATCTCCCCACCGTACATTCTGTTGTTTCTCCTGATCTATTATCTTGATTTTAAGGGAGCATTTCCGTTAAATGCCTTCAATCAATCTCGTGTCCCATCTTCCTTTCTTCACCCTCTAAATCAAAAAGGTCTCCTCAATAGCGCAATATGGCACCAACGCCGCCCAGAGAGCGCAAAAATTCGTCCTCCTCTACAAACTCCACCTCTGCTCCCGTCCTCTGGGCCAGCTCGTACAGCTCCTCCAGGATGTTCACCCTTGAGGTTCTGCCGTTGCAGCGGGGACAGCTCTCCGGCTGGCTGCCTTCCTGGAAATACTGGCAGCTCTCGCAGATCCATCCCGGAATCAAAAAGCCGTCCAGAAGGAGAAGAGACTTCACTCTGCCCTGCTGAAGGGCGTCTCTAACCTTATCGGCTCCGGTGGCATAGAGCTGGCCCCTCAGGACGGCCGATCTCAACTCCGCTGCTCTCTCCCTGCTTAAAGATCTCTCCTTGTCCAGAGCCAGCCGATCGCCCATTTCAACCAGATCGGCAGGTTTTACCCCCATGGATACGTCAAGAAGGCCCATGACTCGTTCCTTGATCTGGGGAGAAAGCATCTCCATAAGCTCTATCTTGGCCTCCCCCGGCCCGGCAATCACCAGGCCTCTCATATTCTGCAGGCCCTCCAGCCTAATCAGGTCCTCCACAACCTCTGCCAGAAAGGATTTTATGGCTCCCTTTCGCAGGCGGCTGTAGCGCATCTGGCTCCAGCCGCCCTTCTTATGCTTGTTCATCAGATCGATGGAGGACTGGCTTTTCTCCTCCAGCAGGCGGGAGCGGATGGTGAAAAGCCGGGCTTCTTGAGAGTTCAGCAGCAAGAGCCCATAATCCTCGTAGTCGTCTCTCAGCCTGGCCAGGGGTAGGAGAAAAGGCGATGTATCCAGTACCACCAGAGGCTCGACCTCCAGGCCCAGGCGGTAGACATGCAGAAACGATAGCGGTCCGCAGGCGAAGATCACCCTGGACCGCTCCCCTTTCCAGGGCAAGGAGGCCATCGCCTCCTCCACCAGAGACATGGTGGAGCGGAAGGGCTGGCGCAGGTCATCAGCGGGAAGGGATTTGTCCATTGCCTTAAACCGGGAGGCGATAAAGGATCGGCTGGAATCGAGCTCCGAGGTGCTGCTGCTCTTCATATAAACGGAGAGATAGATGTCCTTCTCATCGTATATCTCCGAGAGGGCCCTCAGATCGATATCTGTAACCGGCAGCAGGGCTTCCGGCATAATTCTCTTGAAATCAGGATTGGGTTCCATGATAATTTTGATTATTCTTCCGACTTTTCAGTCTGCCCCTTTAGATGCTCCTGTATCTCCCCCACCGCCTCCCTCAGCACCCTCTGGTTGTCGTACTCCCGCACCATTGCCTCCAGCTCCGCCCGCGGCGTGCCCGAAAGCATCCGGACCTGCTCGGTGAGCAGTGGAACCGCCCTCACAATATTGTCCACGATGCTCACTGTGGCCTTCTTTGCTGTTCGGGAGAGGGGATTGAGGTCAATGGCTATGACCTTCTTTCCCATGGCCACCAGCGCCTCGCAGCGGTCCCCGTCCTCCAGGGGTATGAGCACCACATCGGCGTCGTATATCCCGCCCTTCGTCGCAAGCGCCCGGGCATGATCCAGGCCCGGAACGGCGGCATCCGGCCACTCACCTAAAACCTTTGTGGCTCCATTCTCCCGCAGCAGGTCGGCGATCTTTTTGACCCTCTCCTCGCTGCGGTGGAACAAATTGACCTCCAGGGGGATCTTCAGGGCTTCTGCCAGGGCCACCATCTCCTCTGCCGCCAGGGCGGCCACATTTCCGTTCACGCTCAGGGCGGGACGCTTCGCCAGGAGAAGCATGGCTGCCGCCGCCCGGATGGCTTCCAAGGCCGCAACCGTGGTCCTCTCGCCTATCAAATAGTCGAAGCACTCGCCACGACCTTGAGCAATCAGCCCCTGAGTGCTGGTGTAGCCGCGCCTGACCCCTTCCGCCACCCTCTCCCGGGCAACGAGGGAGGCATAGCGGGGATGGGACCTGGGAATATCAGTCAAGATTGGCACCTCTCTGCGATATGGTAGTAGTCTGAACCTCTCCGAACTCTTTCAGGGCTTTCTCGCTCTCCCCGCCCCAGGCAAAGACGGCGTCTCCCAGCATGATCATGCTCGCCCTGCCCCCTGCCGCCTGCGCTGCCTCCATAGCCTGCAGGGCCCAGTCGCTGGCCAGGCCCGACTCCAGGGTGAAGCGGCGGGAGAGGCGCATGAAATCGGCCAATGTGGGCTTTTTGAGCAGCTCCTTTAGAGCCAGCTCTCCCGCCGAATTGACCGCTCTCATGGTTCCGGCATCGGAAAGAACCTCCCGGGTGGATATGGGGCCGCGCACAACATAGCTTATGGGCAGAGGAGGAACGGGGATTCTGTCGATTTTCCCGGTGCCGGGAGCGCCGGGATAAAGCCGCACCACCAGGCCGCCGCTGTTCTGGGCTATGACATCCCCCAGGCCGGTGCGATAGATAACCTCCGCCTCATGGGCCACGGCGGCGGCCTGATTGGCAGTGAGGCCCAGATCAAAGCAGGAGTTGAGGGCATAAGCCGCCCCCAGGGCTCCCGCGCCGCTGGCTCCAAAGCCGGCTCCGTAAGGCATATCCAGCCTGGTTGTCAGACGCACCGGCCCCCGGTCGCCGGCCAGCCTATCGGCCACGAACCTGGATACAGGAGCCTCGCTTGCCTTTCCGTTCAGGAGGATCTCCGTCCTCTCCAGATCCGGGGCGGGCTCGACGGTGGTGGCCGCCCCCAGGGAGAGGCACAGGCCTGCGCCTACAGACCCAGAGAGATGGGGCTTGTTCCGGCGATGGGCGGCAAAAAAGCCGGTGATGTGGGAGGGTACCCAGGCTTTTGCGACCTTTCTCTCAGAGGTCATAGAGCCTCGAGGAGAGCATCTATTATCGCCTCTGCTATCAGGCTCTTCTTTCCCGCCGCCTCAGTCCGCCGTCCCTGGCGATCGATGATTATCACCCGGTTGTCGTCAGTTCCCATGCCCCCCCGGGAGACGTCATTGGCCACCACCAGATCCAGATGGGCGCTTTGCATCGATTCCTCCGGTAGCGTAGGATTGCCATGTATGCAGCAGGATATCTGAACGGAGTTTGTAGTTTTCAGGATCTAACTGCAGAGTGAAAATGGTGGTATTATCCAGCGTGGTTTAACCGGATATGTACAGTTTGTACTCCGTCTGCTCTACGTTGGTGATTGTTATCGACATAGGAGCGACTTCGATTGATACCGGTATCAACTCGTCGTCAAACAGGTTACATTTAGTTCGCAAGACATCGAAATCCTCTTTGACGCTGCGAAGATTCCACTGCAGGATACTGACATCCGGGACAACAGTATCATCGTATGGGGTGTCAAGCGTTGTTCCATCGAGAAAGATATCCTGCACCCGGTTCAACCCGTTCAACTGGATATAGCCGGTGTACGTTCCCTCTGCCATGTTTGCTGTTAGTTCCTTGCTCATCTTGTAGGAGTACGTATTGCCGTTTCTTTCCATTGGCAGGTTCATAGTCTGTAAGGTATTGCTAAACAGCCACAGATGCGCAGGATAAGGCTCTGCGTTGGCTTCTGGAAGGATGGTTGTGTAGAGCAATGGCGAATCCCCGCGAGCGATGACGTAGTTGTATGGTCCCTCCTTGGCTGTAGGGATTGGTGTGTCTTCGGAATCGGTGATGGTTGAATTTGCCACAGGAGCAACAGCGACCCGTTTTCCTGGAAGAACCGTAAATGCTACCGAGTTTTCACCTCGATGCCATGAACCATCCCAACGATAGTATGTCCCATACTTGAACACCTGCGGGTTAATGTAGTAATCAAACATGTTT
>CALMJN010000146.1 GCA_937864385.1 uncultured Methanosarcinales archaeon
GGCCGGCTGACTATATCAGCGGCATGAGCGGTGGCTTGAAGACTCCCTTCTCGGTGATGATCCCGCTCACCAGCTCCAGTGGCGTGGCATCAAAGGCGGGATTGTAAGCCTCTATGCCCTCCGGGGCCAGCCGCTTCCCGTTAAGGCTGCATATCTCCTCGGGATCCCTCTCCTCCACCACGATCTCAGACTCCTCGTGGCGGGGATCGAATGTGGAGAGGGGGGCTGCCACGTAGAAGGGGATATTGTGGTGCCTGGCCAGCACCGCATGGCTGTAGGTTCCTATCTTATTGAAGACCGCATCCCTCGTGATCCTGTCTGCGCCAACTATCACCTTGTCTATCTTTCCCTTCCTCATGAGGCTCCCGGACATGCTATCGCAGATGAGGGTCACCGGTATTCCGTCCTCGGTCAGCTCCCAGGCGGTAAGCCTTGAGCCCTGATGCAGAGGCCGGGTCTCGCAGGCATAGACATGGATCTTCTTGCCTTCGGCGACAGCAGAGCGCACCACTCCCAGGGCCGTGCCCCAGCCAACGCAGGCAAGCCTTCCGGCATTGCAATGGGTGAGAACATTGTCTCCGTCCCGGAGCAGCCTGGCCCCGAATTTTCCCAGGAGCTGGTTGACCCGTATATCCTCCGTCGCAATCTCCTCCGCCTCGGAGAGAGCCCTCTCCCGGATCTCCTCCCCGCTCTCGCCGCAGGCAGCCGCTCTCATGGCTCGGTCCACCCCCCAGGATAGGTTGACCGCTGTGGGCCGGGCCGATCGGATCATCTCCGCTGCTGTCTCCAGCTCGGCCATCATTTCTGGAGAGCCAGCCGCCCGGCACAGACGCGCCGCCAAAGCTATGCCATAAGCCCCGGCCGCGCCCAGAGCGGGAGCCCCCCGCACCTTAAGTGACTTTATGGCCTGCACCAGCTGATGGATGCTGCAGATCTTAAGGGCAAGCAGCTCTTCCGGCAGAAGGGTCTGGTCTATAAGCCACAGCCCATCATCCCACCAGATGCTCCTTGGCTGGCAGTTGCTCAAGAGTATCACCTCAAATGAGAGAGAAATGCGTCGGCATTATTAATCTTCTCCTGCACTTCCTGAAGAGAGCTTTTTATAGTTAGAGTCCGCATAAAGCATATTTATTTAAAGTGTTGATCCGGCATTCAATTGGGATATCCCGCCTGCAGAATCCTAAGTTCTCCGGGGCAGGAAGGGTTATATCATCGTCGGACAATGCTGTAATTTGGAGACTGCAATCCGTGTCTGCCGTTCTGATTAAAGCGAGCTTACCCTTCGTTTTCCGCCTGGGATCGTTAATGGTCATCCTGACGGTTCTCTGGAGCATCCCAGCGTTGGCTGAGGAGGATGATAATTCGTCCATACTCCTGCTTTTTTCCTATTCCCCTGACCACCCCTGGGTGGAGGAGGAGAGGGACGCTTTTATGCTCAATTTCCGCCAGGACAGTACAAAAGCGCCGTCTCTAAGAGTCGATTACCTGGACAGCAGGTCCTGGCCGGATGGGGATTATGAGAGAAGGATCATAGATCTATATCGCTACAAGTTTTCCCGGCAGAGATTGAACCGCTCCATAGACCTGGTCATAGCATTTGATATCCCGGCCTCTACCCTGGCCCTGAATCACAGAGAAGAGCTTTTTCCAGATGCCTATCTCATCCTGGCCGGTATGATGGCCCCCGGATATGGCCCAGGCAGTACCAACTCCCGCCCGGAGAAAACCAGCTTCATCCGGCAGAGAGCCGATCTTTCCGGCACCCTGCGGGCCATGCATGATCTCCATCCCCGGGCAGGAGAGATTCTGGTGCTGCTGGATGACACAGCAGAAGGCCGCTATCTGGCAGACGAACTGGCTGATCTGGCTCCCGAATTTAATGGCCTGATCAATATATCCTTACGGGAGATCTCCCAGGGCAGCAATATCAGCAGCATGAACCTGTCCGCAATCCCCGCTGCAGCTGAAGAGAGGGGCCTACTGATCCTCTGCGGCCTTTTCGGCTGGCAAAATTCAAATCCTCCGGGCAATTGCAGCCTGGTAAGCGGCATCAGCCCCGTCGTTCCGGTCCCCATTTATGGGCTGTGGGACTTTCAACTAAAGCAGGGAATTGTGGGAGGAAGCCTTGCCTCAGGCAAAGATCTGGGGGAGAAGGCAGCCTCTGCCGCTGCCGCCGTCTGCAGGGGCGAGAGCCTGCCTCAAATCCAGAATATCTCTCCCATTCTCAAATTTGACCGGGAGCAGATGGATGTCCACGGCCTGGGCCAGCCTTCTCTGCCCGCAGGGGCCATAATCACCAGATCCGGCCTTTCCATCCCGGAAAGGCATGAATCAGTGATGCCGACGCTGGCCACCATGCTGCTCTCCATTGTCCTGGGGCTGGTCATAATCTCCGCCCTGAACATCCGGATGAGATCGGGTACGGAAAGAGAGCTCAAAGAGAGCGAAGGCAAATACAGGGACCTCTCCCTGCAGCTGCCCCAGACCGCATTCGATCTGGATGAAAAAGGCAACCTCTCTTTCATAAACCGTTTCGGCAGCCAGGCCCTGGGATATGCCCAGGAGGACCTCCAGTCCGGGCTGAATGTGCTCCAGATCGTATCCGAGGAGGATAAGGAGAGGATCATTGAGGATATACGTCTGACAGTAAAGGGTGATCCGCAGGTCGGTGAGTTTTCTCTGGTCAGGAAGAATGGCAGCACATTTCCAGCCATTGCTTACCTCATACCTGTGGCGAAAGGTGGCCGGAGGGTGGGGCTGAGAGGCATATTCCTGGACATATCCGAACGCAAACAGACGGAGATGGCCCTGCGGGAATCCGAGAGCAAGTTCAGAGGGATCGCCGAGAAGTCTCTGGTGGGGGTTTACATCGTCCAGGATTGGATTTTCAAATATGTCAATCCCAGATTTGCAGAGATCTTCGGATACAGCGCCCGGGAGATGATGGGCAGGATGGGGCCGAGAGACCTGGAGGCGGCTCCCGGTGAGCTGGACAAGATCGCAGACGGCCTGACAAAAAGGCCAGCCGGGGAGAATGGTTCCCGGGACGGTCCGGATTATTATGAGGTCAGAGGCATCACCAAGAGCGGCAAGATCGTGGACGTGCAGGTGTTCGGGTCCTTCACCACATATGAATCCCGAGAGGCGGTGGTGGGAACGGCCCTGGATATAACCGCCAGAAAGCGAATAGAAGAGGATCTGAAGAGGGCCAGGGACGAGGCCGAGGCTGCGGCAAAGGCCAAGTCTGAGTTCCTGGCCAATATGAGCCATGAGATCAGGACGCCCATGAATGTGGTCATTGGAATGACCAGCCTGGTCTTGGGCACAGATCTCAGCCCGGAGCAGAGGGAGTATCTGGTGACCATCAGGAAGAGCGGCGAGTCGCTTCTCTCCATTATAAATGATATCCTCGACTTCTCCCGGATCGAGAGAGAAAAGATAGATCTGGAGAGAAGTCCTTTTAATTTGGAGACCTGCATCAGGGATGCCCTGAGCTTCATATCCAGCCTGGCCCAGGAAAAGGGCCTGAAGCTAAATTATATTTCTGAAGATGAATTTTCCGAGATCATTGAGGCAGACCAGTCCAGAGTGCGACAGGTTCTGGTCAATCTGCTCTCCAATGCGGTGAAATTCACTGAGCGGGGAGGTATAGAGGTCAGATCCCAGGTCAGAGAAAAAGGTGATGACAGATTTGAAATATACATCAAGGTCAGGGACAGCGGCATAGGCATATCCTCAGAGGCCATGGGCAGGCTCTTCCAGCCTTTCTCCCAGGCCGACGCTTCCACATCCCGCAAATACGGCGGAAACGGTCTGGGCCTGGCCATAAGCAAGAAGCTGGTGGAACTGATGGAGGGCCGGATCTGGGCGGAGAGCACTCCGGGAAAAGGCAGCACATTCCATTTCACATTCATGGCCTATAAGTCCCTCCTTCCGGCCCAAAGGCCTCCTACCCTCGTTTCTCCAGCAATTGCCCCCCTCCCGGAGCATGAGGGTGAATTGGCTGAGAGATCCATCCTTCTGGTAGAGGACAATCCCGTCAACCAGAAGATGGCTCTCCTCATGCTCAAGAAGCTGGGATACCGGGCGGACAAGGCAGCCAACGGCAGGGAGGCACTGGCTGCCCTGGAGGCAAAATCATACGACCTGATATTGATGGACGTTCAGATGCCGGAGATGGACGGCCTGGAGGCCACCCGGGAGATTAGGAGAAG
>CALMJN010000147.1 GCA_937864385.1 uncultured Methanosarcinales archaeon
ATAAAAGACAATCAAAAAGAATATTTGATTTAGGATAGTTAATTTCATATAATAATTCATTTATATAATCCCGAAACACTTATTAAGTAGCATCTATTTTGCACGTGGCTTGTGGCCCTGGGCGGCCTTTTTATGCCATCTACCCTCCTTTGCCTTTTGCCGCCTTGGACCTACCAGTTCCAGAGCCTCCCCCACTTACCATTCTACTTTTGATGATGGTGCTAAACTCGGTAGCCCCCAGGGGGATTCCCCCTATTCTGCTTGCTGTTCTCAGAATCCGAGTCCCATGAGGTGCAATATGATTACCAGAACTGCCCCCAGAACTCCTCCAATGCCGCAAATTAGTATAGTCAGCCAGCCGTAGCCTATGCCGAGGCCAGCCACTGCATTGGCCAGAAAGAGTATGATCAGCCCCATCACCGCATTAATGGCAAAGTTCTTGATCGATCTTAAGATCAGAAAGCCGGCAAAGACCACCATTGCCAGCAACAATAAAAACCCCATCTCAATCATGATCTTCAATATTAAAGTCAAATATTAAAAGCATTTTGGAGATATCAGTCCTGGAACGGCTCCATCTCGCTCCCCAGGCGGTGCAGCTCCTTGGTGTCCAAAGAGAGAGGATCGATATGAACCAGCATGATTGCCCCCCTTAAAGCGATCTCATCCCTCTGGGATTGAACAAAGCGCAACACAGTCTCATAATTGCTCTGGGTGATTAAATAGCCCATTCCCTCCAGCAAGATCAAGGGGTAATTAGCTCTCTCCAGGAAATCGGAGATGATACTGGAGAGGCGGGGGAAGTTGCTCGGGTCCACCGTCCTGTATCCGGGCTCGCTCTTCTGAGTCAGCCATATGACGCTTTCCAGGGGCACATTGTATCTTTCGGCCAGGGTCCTGGGGTTGTAGCGGCTCAGGCACAGGCCCTCCATGCCGTGCCTGACCAGCTCGCTATAGAGCTCCAGGCTCCGATGTGGCTTCTCCTCGGAGATGATGTAGGTCGTGCCGGGGATGAGGGTGATCTCGTAAGGACTTCGACCATATCCTTTCATAAGCTCGGAGAGGCTGGATACAAGATTGAAGGACGGCTGGTGCTCTTTGATGATCCTGGCCAGCTTTCGAACAGCAGTAAAGAAGCTGCGCCTGTTCAGCTTTAGATCCTTTGGTAGGTTGAGTACCAGGCCTTGCCCAACCGCTTTTTGCATCTCAGGCTCGCATGCTGCAGTTTCATCGTCAGAGAGCGGCTTATTCCCTGCCTCAAAGAATCCACCCGAGGCTATGGCCTCATTGGCTTCTGCCACCACCACTCTTCTCGTTCCCTCCTCAAGCTGAGAGAGCATGGCATCTGAGAACACCTGGAACAGATATCTAGAAAGAGGTCCCAGGGTGAATATCAGCTCTTTGATCTCATTTATGGCTGCGGTAATCTCATCCCGTACGAACTCCTGCCGCTCAGAAAGTATCAGATGAGTTCTATGCCCCAAAAGCTCCATCTGATAGACGAAGTCGAGAACCTCCCTGGGAGAGGTCCTGGCCTCATTCTCATCGATGATCTGCTCGATGCTGTCTATAAGAACGATGCTGTTCTTGCTTGAATCTACAAATGACTTTATGGTTATATAGAGCAGCGGCAGATTTCGGGGCGAGATGTATCTGTCGCTTCCCCTCTCCTCGGAGAGCTTGATGATGGGCGTCTCCTTAAAGCCCCAGCGCCGTCTCACCTCATCGGGAGAGGTGTGGGTGATGCAAAGCCCTTCTACACCATGAGTGATCTGGTCTGTGAAGACCTCATAAGCCATCTCCGGCGCAACATAGATCTTGCCCCGTACCAGATCATAGGCGGGCATGGTCTCTTTAGCCGCTTCCATCACCGGCTTGACTGTAATCTGGTCGTCCACTATCATCTTTGTGGCGGATGAGCCCATCAGGCCGGTGAGAATTTTCTCGAACTGCTGCCAGAGCAGTCGAAGCTGGCCGGGGGTAATTGTATCCCTTCCGGCTCCCATCATCTCCAGATACTGGTCTACCTGCTCTCGAGCCGCTGTCTCTCCCAGGTAATGGGCCAGGGCAGACTGCAGGTCGTCCACGGTTCCCTGAGCCGGACCCTTTTCTGCCTCTGATTCGTCCAGTCCTTCCTTCTTTTCTGCAAAGGCATCAACAAAGCTGCTGGCCGACCTCTCCTCATCCGGGCCAACCCTGCTGGATAGGGAGACCAGGGCGTAAAGGCTGCAGTTGATGAGAAGGGTCCAGAAGGCGGAGTTGGTCCAGATATCCAGGTCCAGACCCAGTAGATTGGTGGGAATGAGGAGTCTCATGCCCCAGGGCCCTTCCCGGATTATATCGCCGAGCCAAGGATATCCCTTGGCCAGGGTGGGCAGAAGGGCGGTATAAGCCCAGAGCAAAAGGCCGAAGAGCAGTCCGGCCATTGCTCCCTGGCGGTTGCCCCTCTTCCAGTACAGGCCACCCAGGGCAGCAGGAGCCAGCTGGCTTGCGGCCAGAAAGGAGACCACTCCTATATCCGCCAGGGTCTGGTAGGCCAGGGCAAGGGAGAACAGGTATCCGAGCAATACCACCAGAAGGATATTCAGCCTCCTGGTATTGAGGATGATCCGGGCCAGATTCTTCTCTTTGTTGATATGGCTTATAAGATAAGGCATCTCCAGATCGTTGAGCAGCATGGTTCCAACCGCTACCGATTCCACCAGTATCATCGCCGTGGCTGCGGACACTCCTCCAATGAATACCAATACAGAGAGCCATTCTGCTCCTAAGGAGTAGGGTATATTCAATATGAATGCATCCTTGAGCCCCTCCACACCCAGAAGCAGACCGCCCCAGGCTATGGCGGGAACGAAGATGTTTATCAGCAGCAGATATATCGGGAACAGCCACATGGCTTTGCGAAGATGCCTCTCGGAGGAGTTCTCCACCACCATGACATGGAACTGCCGGGGCAGGAATAATATGGCGAAAAAGGAGACCAGGGTCAGGGTGAACCACATTGTTGGCTCCAGATCGATGAGCGTGGCATAAGCCGGATCCAGATCAGCCAGGTTCACAATCCGGCTGGTGATATTTTCGTATCCCCCAAAGACGCCGTAAGCGACATAGAACCCCACCAGCAGGAAGGCCAGGATCTTGACCAGAGACTCGAAGGCTACCACGGCGATCAATCCCTCATGGCGCTCCATGGGATCGAGGTGGCGGGCACCGAATATGACTGCAAAGGCCCCCAGCAGGACTGCCACCAAGAGCTTGCTCTCCACATCGATCCCGAATAGAATGATCTCCTCTCCGCTCAGGACCTCCAGGGAAGTAGATATGGCTATCAGCTGCAGGGCCACATAGGGTGTGACCATAATCAGGCTGAAGGCGGCCACCACTGCGCCTATGGTGTAGCTGCGGCCGTATCGAAAGCTGATGAAATCGCTTATAGAAGTAAGTCGATGCTCTTTGGACACCCGGATCATTTTTCTGATCACTATCCAACCTACAGTCATGGCCAGGACCGGTCCCAGGTATATTGGCAGAAACTCCAGGCCATCCGATGCTGCCCTGCCGATGGAGCCGTAAAAGGTCCAGGCGGAGACATAGACGCAAAGGGAGAGGGCATATACGTAGGGATTGGCCACGATGCTCCTCCCCAGAAGCTTCTGCCTGTCGGCGAAGCGGGCTATGGCAAAGAGAAGCAGCAGATAAAGGAGCATGAAGGCTAAAGCCAGGTGTGGTCCGATCACTCCTTCACCTCTCTCTCGAATAGATACATGGCCAGGGTGAGAACAAGCCAGACCGATGCGATATAGATCAGTATGGCCGGCACGCCTCTCCAGATCAGTCCTTCTGCCAGATTGATCAGCGGCCAGTTCAGCAGCACCCAGCCTGCGGCGAATACAAAGATCCAGAATTCACTCTGGCCCAGGAGATCCCGCAAGGAGTGCGTCATGGCTAAAGACCCGGATAGACAGTTAATCCCTTAGCAGATATATCTACTGCATGCTTTCCTATATTATGAGATGTGCCGCTCATCTTAATCACCTCCAGGGACCTTCTCCGGGTGAAGTTCATCTCTTCGTTCTGCAGCAATATTATTCCGTCCGCAACCTGAGCGATGTGAGTGAGATATGCCGCACCCGGCAGTGCATCTTCTGCCAGCAGGGCAACTATAGCATTATCCTTGATCAGATGAGAGAGCTTGAGAAGAAAACGCCAGTATTCATCTTTAAGAATCTCCTCTAATAGGGAGATGTCTTCCATGACCATTCGAGCCGGATGAATGGACTCGATCTTGCTTTTCAGAAGGTCCAGGAAGTCCTGCCACTGGCAGGCTCTCTCCATCATCTCCTCGAGCTCCATATAGCAGATCTCCTGGCCGAAGTAAGTGCTTTTAACAAATTCGTAACAGGATGCATAGTTGATCAGCAGGTCCGGCGGGCCGCCAAAGGCTCTCAGATAAAGACCGCGCTGGCCGAGTTCAGCGCCTTTGCAGAGAAACTGGGTGCAGAATGTGGTCTTGCCTGCACCGGCTTCGCCAGCCAGCAGGGTGAGCGATGGCCTGGGTAGACCTCCTTCGATCATTTTATCGAGGCCCGGAGTCCCCGTGGGCATTCTTTCCATCAATCTCAATCTATCACCCCTTTGTAATCCTGATAGGCTCGGAGAAAGCGGCGAAGAAGGCCTGTGAGCCTGTGCAGATCTCTAGGAAAATATTGCGCTTCATCTATTTGTCTCTATCTTCCGCTATGATTTTGGCTGTCCAGTCGTCTTTTATATCTGAAGTTCATTGTCGCTTCCGTGAGACGACTTGATCCTCAGAACTCATTATTCCGGAGATATTAATGCAGAGATGGATGGCAAAGAGGTCACTTTGGCCGGATTTGCCCATGAGACGCGCGATCTGGGAGGCATAGCCTTCCTGGTGCTGCGGGACAGAAAGGGCCTGGCTCAGATAACCCTGGTCAAGAAGCTTCTTGGAAAGGAGGCCTTCAAGAGCGCCCGCTCCATCAGCCGGGAGAGCGTGGTCCTGGTCAAGGGCACTGTCAAGGCCGAGCCCAAGGCCCCGCGCGGATTTGAGATACTGCCGGGCGAAGTCCAGGTGCTCAATCCTGCCCAGGTGCCTCTTCCCCTCGATCCCACAGAGAAGGTGGAGTGCGAGCTGGACACCCGCCTTGACGCCAGGTTCATGGATATTCGAAGGCCATCTGTCCTGGCCGCCTTCGAGATAGAGAGCGCTGTCCTCGAGAGCCTGAGAGGCTTCTTCCGCGAAAATGCCGTGACCGAGGTCTTCACCCCCAAGATCGTGGCTGCCGCTACCGAGGGCGGAACGGATCTCTTTCCCATCAGCTACTTCGAGAAGGAGGCCTTCCTCAATCAGAGCCCACAGCTCTACAAGCAGATGCTGATGGGGGCAGGCATGGATCGGGTCTTTGAGATCGGCCCCATCTTCCGGGCCGAGGAGCACGACACCCGCCGCCACCTCAATGAGGCCGTATCCATCGACCTGGAGGTCAGCTTTGCCGATGACAAAGCGGTGATGGAGATACTGGAGCAGGCGGTGGCCGGAGCCTACAGGCATGTAGCCGAGAACTGCCGCTATCAGCTCGAGGTCCTGGGCCTCGATCTGAAGGTGCCGAGCCTGCCTTTCCGGAGGATCACCTATAGCGAGGCTCTGGGTCTGGCAGCGGACAAGGCCGGGGCCAAGATGCAGTGGGGCGATGACCTGGACACGGAGACGGAGAGGTTTTTGGGCCAGAGCATCGGCGAGCACTACTTCCTCACCGACTGGCCCTCATCAATCAAGCCCTATTACACCCTGCCCTATGAGGACCATCCCGAGGTCTGCCGGGGATTCGACCTGATGCATCCGCGCATGGAGCTGGCTTCGGGAGCCCAGAGGGTGCATGACTATGAACAGCTCGTGGGGCGAATAAAGGAGAAGGGATTGGATCCGGACGGCTTCGAGTTCTATCTCAAGGCCTTCCGCTACGGCATGCCTCCACATGCCGGCTGGGGCCTGGGCCTCTCCCGGCTGGTCATGACCATGCTCAATCTGGAGAACATTCGCGATGCGGTGATCTTTCCCCGGGACAGAAAGCGGCTGGTGCCCTAGAGCAGAGCAGCCTCTAGATCTCCTTTTGTTTTTCATTTATCTTCACAGTGCTTCTTCGGTTCAGCTCCCAC
>CALMJN010000148.1 GCA_937864385.1 uncultured Methanosarcinales archaeon
GGCCCAGCAGTTCAACAAACCCGGCCCCGCTCACATTCACACCCTGCATGGAATTATCCGCATGGATATCATTTTGCATCTGCTCGGAAAAATCCCCCAGAAAATCGAGTCTCCCGCTATCCATCATCTCGGATGGAAGGGCCTTCACATGCGAGATAAGGCAGGCAGAGACCGCGATGCATAGCAGTATCTTGTATATCATGACCATCGCCCCATACCAGCTGGAGAAGCATTTCATCTCATAGGAAGGCCAGGGCCCGCTGCCAGGCAGGGCCTCTGGCCGCCCCCTCAAACCATTTCCATCCGAGCCGACTAGAAAGCTACCTCGATTGTCCTTCCGTTGAGCACATCATCCTCACTCACATTGACATGCTTCATCCTGACCCCCATCTGGTTTCCGGAGAAGATCAGGTAAGGATCTACGGCTGTACATTCATACCGGCTCTCGGTGGAGTAGGGAACCCTCATCTCCAATACGCCCTCTCGAGGAGCAGCCTGATTGGCATAGATGAATGGCCTATCCTGATTGGAGGTCATATTGAGCACACAGCCCACCTTCTGGTCAGGACCGGTCCGGACCCGGATCAATGCCCCGGGAACATACTCGAAGATCTTGACCTGGGCTTTGGCTGGATTCTCTCCCAGGAAGGTCCTCGATTCATAGATCAGCCGGAAGTGTCCTGTACCTGCCGCATCGAAGTAATAGAGCTTGCCCAAAGTGGTGTTGAAGAGCCGCTGGGTGGGAATGACTGTGATCTGGCTTCCGGAATAATCCTGGGCCATGAAATAGGTTGTGAGATCCTCATGAGCCCAGTTGGCTATGGCTCCCAGCTTGCCGTAGGCCATGCTGTGATCCAAGAATACATATTTCGATCCTCTTTCGTCCAGCAGCGCTGTAGCATTCTCCTCGCTCTCGGATAGATAGAATTTGGCCGCATCCTCCCAGCCGGCCTGGAAGTTGCTTGCCACCACCGGCCGCTCCGCCATATACATGATCCAGTTTCCGTAATCCCACCAGCACATGACGCTGTATTCAGGAGTCTTTACCGGAGCATCAAAGTAGCTGGTAGCATTGCTGTTCTCTTTCAGCCAGGCCATCGACTCCTGCCAATCTCCTTTGATCATAGGCTCGCTGTAGGTGACAGTATTTACCACCTCGGCGATACTGGGCAGGGTCAGAAACAGAAATAGGATCAGGATCGCAGGCAGTATCGACCTTTGATTGCTCTCCCCCAACCTGTTTCTTATCAGATCCAGCAGATAGAAAAAGAGGATGCTGATCAGGATGCCTATGGAGATGGTAGACATATATAGGAATCTCAACTGCCCGAAGGTAAGAGCAATGGAGAAAGCCGCCCAGAGCAGCAAGATCATCAGCCCCTGCCGCCTGCCTCCCTGGCTATTTCTGATATAGATCAAGATAACCGCAAAGCCGGCAAGGGCAAAGAGCAGATTGAGGCCCAGTCCTGAGAATAGTACCTGCTTGAATGTAAGCCAGTCATAGATAAGAGGCTCAGCCTCGGATATCATTCCGATCCAGCTGCCTCCCCAGATCAGCTCCAGACCGAATTTAATCAGGCCGCTCAACTCCAATAGTCCGCTGGATAAAATCAGAACAAATGCCAGGAAGAGGATGGTTATGCTCAGTGGAAAGGCCTTCCAGCTCATATTTCTCTTGGCTATTATATAGCCTAAAGCCGATATCACAGCCATTGCCCCAAATACAGCTGCAATTCCCATAAATGACGGCCTAAGCCAGGCAGCATTCCGATAAGGCAGAATCAGAATAATAGCCACAGCCAGAGCCAGCATCAGAGCCATGGCCGTCTCATGCCATGACCTCTTATCTTTGAGAGCCATGGCCATCTCAATTGCGCCATAAACCGGGATTATAGCCAGGTAAAGTGTTGCCCCGTGCCAGGTATAGGCCAGAGCGGCCAGGGATATTCCGGCCAGAACAGCAAAGATATATCTCTTCTCCTGGCGGCAAAAAGCGAGTATCAGAAATAGCAGAGCGCTGAGCAGGAACAGTACCTCAAGGCTGTGGTGATCCATAGCCGCAAAGCGGGTATATTGAAGATAAGTGGGAGCCAGGACGGTCATCAGGCCGGCCAGAATAGCAGTTCTGTGGTCGAAGATCTCCCGGATCACCTTGGGGGCCAGCCCCATGGACGGCTCGTCCAGCAGGAGGACCTTGGGGTGGGACAAGAGGGCGCGTCCGATGGCCAGCATCTGCTGCTCTCCCCCCGAGAGGGTTCCCGCCGCCTGCTTCCGCCGGCCGGCCAGCGCGGGGA
>CALMJN010000149.1 GCA_937864385.1 uncultured Methanosarcinales archaeon
CCTCGGGTATCTCGCCGCCGTTAACTCCTTTAATATAGGTGGCTATGCTTGTGGCGCTTACCACCGAGTCTCTGGATCGGATCATGTATCCGGCGAAGTTGTCCATCCACTTGAGAATCTCAGGATTAGTGATATCTTCCGCCTGAACAATGTATTTTATGGAGTCCGTTCCGCCAAAGATGCTCTTCATGTGATCCAAATTGACCAGAGGAGGAAGGTCTTGAGGGATGAAATTTTTTTGATCGGCCTCGACCTGGACCATGGTATCGGTAAAATTTCCTATGAGGCCAAGGGCCAATGCCACGACCAGAACCGCTCGCCATCTCTGCACCACAACAGTAGCGGTCTTCTCCAGATGGCTGCCGATGGAAGAGGTATCTTCCCCAATATCTTTTCCTGCACTGCTCCGGGGCCATCTCTTCTCCGCGGCATAGAGAACGGTCATGTTGACAAAGAGAGCGGATAGATAGCACATGACCAGGCCAATGATGCAGGTCCTGCCGAAGTCCTTGATCATGGGCACAGGGGAGCTGAGCAGGGAGAGAAAGCCGGCTTCGGTAACCAGCAAGGCGATGATTACCGGCAGAGCCACATTGTCTACGGTATTGACCGCAGCTTCAAAGGGACCCAGTCCACCGGTGCTCTCCTCATGCATCCGGTTATGGAACTGAATGGCATAGTCTATTCCGATTCCTATGAGTACCGGAAAGGCAGCAAAAGAGACCATGGTCATGGGTATATGCAGCAAGCCCATGGCTCCAAATGTCCAGATTATTCCTAAAAGGACAATTGGTATAGGAAGAAGCGACCATCTGACATGCCGGAAGACCAGGAGAAGGGCAAAGACCATCAGCAATGCCGCCAGGGCAAATACCTTCCCGTTGCTCTTATTCATCTCCTCAACTATTGCTGCCTGAAAGGCGGGATCTCCGGTGATGGTCGTGCCGTAGTCGGGGGGAAATTTTGCATACTTTATGGCTTCATCCGTCTCGGAAAGGAGTTCATTTCTCTGGGCATCGTTAAGGGTGGTGGGCATGCCCACAATCATCCGGGCATGGCTGCGATCGGCCATAACTGAACTAAGTTGATAGGGACTGGCTGTGGATAGAATTTCATCTATCCTCGTTTGGGATGGTATCTCACTTATTCCTCTGTTCTTGAACTCTGCGTCGGC
>CALMJN010000150.1 GCA_937864385.1 uncultured Methanosarcinales archaeon
GGATGTACCCTGAGATTAAGATTTCCCATTGAGAATGTCGAAATTGGATCCGATATGCTCTAGCTCGTTGCCGGGAGGGACGGTCAACCTCTTTGGTCTTTTGATGAACCTGTTATTTCAGGTTGCTCCAGGGTCAGATCCAGCACCTGGCTCAACTGCCACTCCCGGCTGTGCGTTGCTACCACCACCGCCCATAGGCGCAGATCGTAGAAGGCAACTGCCGCGGCAGGGTAGGCGTGAAGCAGGTGCAGAGCCATGCCCGACCACCGGAGCCCGGCCTTCGACGATGACAAGAGAGCCGCAGGGGATGGCGGGCAAAGGCGGGAGCGGCTCGGTGGGGGTGATGGGCGAAGAGATTGCGATGGAGTAGATGACGGAAGCAGCAGCCTCTCGATCTACTTGGAAGAAAGCCATTCCTCGCGGCTGATCTTAGCCCTTCTTAAAATCTCTGCCAGCAGGCATGCTCCTATTTCTTCTCCGCGATGCGGATTTGGTATTTTAGCGTAAAGATGTTCTCGGACCATATACGAGTGGCCCGAGCCTGTAAAAGTTCGCTCAAATCCAAGCTTATTCAATCGTCGAATAAGCTCTCGTCTTGATACTGGAATGAGCTTAGACAACTGCTATCGGCTCCGTGGATACGTTGATGCCCACACTGCCGATGGGAGGAATAGAATCCCCCATTCGAAGCCGAAGGGCAATCCAGCCCTCAATGACCGAAATAAGCTCTCTCCGGCATTCTTCCACAGTCTTTCCAGTTGCCCAGACACCTTCAAGCTCAGGAACTTCGCCAAAAATCGGCTCAGGATCATCAATTACCTTGTATTGGGCTCGCTCTAATGCGGCTCTGATATATTCGGCGAACATGAAAAGACTACTAAGAAATATGAAAAGAAATAGCTTGTGCTGCAAAAGGGCTAACCTGCCTGCCTAATTTTATAAATTCTTTGATATTCGCCCATAGGACCATGATTTGCTCATCGTTGATCGGGCCCAAAATCCGACGACCTCCAGCTTACCGCTCCGCAGTCACCGTCACATCCACCACCTGCCCCACGGCCCACTCCCGGCTGTGCGTTGCCACCACCATCTCCCCCAGGCGCGGATCGTAGAAGGCG
>CALMJN010000151.1 GCA_937864385.1 uncultured Methanosarcinales archaeon
CACCTGCTCTCTTCCGATGGACAGGTGGATGAGCTTCTCCTCCTGGACGGAAAAGAGATCTCCAGCCTGTCCCGGAAGCTTAAGTCCCAAAATCGTCCCCATATCATGCTGGCACGGGAGAGCATCGGCAGCCACCTCCAGGAGAAGCGGAGCGGGACGGGTGGATTCATCTCCCGCCTTGGCATTCGGCCCTCCAGAGCCGAGGGCCTGACGGTGGTGGTCGGCCTGCTGCGCCTGGGGCTGCACTCCGATCTGGAGCTTCTCCGGGCTGCGGTTTATGATGAAATCAGACGGATGTCGGCGTTCTCGGAGGGGATACTGATCTTCTATGGCCGATGCGGAGACTCCCTTGCTCATATAGAGGAGGACCTGGCCGACCTCTCCTGCCCGCTTTACTACTTGACCGACAGCCAGGGACAGAGGATCGATGACTGCATAGCCACAGCTCTGGGAGGAAATGAGGAATATGATCGCACCCTCTCCGAGCATAAGGACGTTGCCGTCTTTCTGACACCCATGTGGGCCTCCAGCTGGAAATCCATGAAAGAGGAGATTGCATCCTCTGGCAGCGGCCGGGATCTGAGGGCGATGCTGAAGGGAACCGGCCTGAAAAAGGTGGCCAGAATAGATACGGGCCTCTCCTTTGAGAAGGGATTCCAGGAGAAGGTGGATGGCTTTGCCCTGGAGTCCGGCCTGGAGAGAATCGATCTGTCGGGAGGCACGAGCGTGGCGGAGAAAAGCTATGAGAGAGCAAAGAGCTGCTTGCTGGCAGCAGAAACCGCCAGAGCGCCCCCGCCGGAGAGGAATTTACCTCTTCAATCTAGATGGCTTAAGGATCCGATTCTCTTGATCTGCCAAAAGGCCTGGAAGAGGATCACCGGATTCTCAAGCCCGCAAAAAGAATGACTCAGCTCTGATATCTCGCTAGGCTCACAGCCCCCCGTATCTCCTCACATGCTCCCAGGCCCGGTGCTCCGCCGGGAACTTGTCATCCCGGGTGTAGATTGAGCCGTCTTCCCTCCCGAATAGCTTTCTGTCCTCTCCCACCGGGCAGACCTTGATGCATATGCCGCAGGGGGATATGCCCTTCTGATTCAGCTCAGCGCTGTGGGCGGAGCAGCTCTTCTTGTCCGTCAGGCCCAGGGGGTAGTCCTCCCGGTCCAGCGCCTCCGCCGGGCACATCTTGACGCAGCGCATGCATCGGGTGCACAGCTCCTCGGTCATAAGCGGATCGGCGGGAAGCTCGGCTGCGGTGAATATCGAGCCGAAGCGCACCCGGGGGCCATACTCTGGCGTCAGAAGCATATTGTTGGTCCCGAAATTTCCCAGCCCCGCCAGATAGGCGGCATGGCGGTGGGAGAAGAAGGCCACCGGATTTTTTAGCAAGGCTTTGATGCCCATGTAGCCATCCCGGGGAACGAAGACGGAGGGGTAGCCTTTTTCATTCAAAAAATTAGAGAGGCGGTAGGTGTACTGGTCCAGGAGGGAGTTGACGGTATTGTACATCTCCCGGTACCAGATGGAGGGAGAGCTCTCCAGGACGGGAAGGCTTACCGGCAGTCCTATGACTATCACCGAGCGGGTGGCAGGAAATATGCTCTGGGGATAGAAGTCCTCCGGCATCCAGGGCTGGAAGGGCGGCCGCCTCCATCGCTCGGCGTCGGCCACGCCCATGAGGGGGATCTCCATCTTTTTGCATCTCTTCTCCAGGGCTCCTCGCAGCTCCTCATTCATGAAGGAGGATATGTTCCTCATTCAATAAAAGGCTCTGCACAGCGCAAATCCATATCGGGGCAGGATGAACTCCTCTGATCCTGGAGAAACTATCAAAAGGAAAATCCTCTGTCCTTGATCTAAAGGCAAGTGTTATATAGTTTTTCATGCTTAATCATGATGAGAAACTGCGACGGCGCAATTCGATGTGCCGCCTTGATTAGAGTCCTCCCCGGCCGAATGAGTGGGGGGATAGCATAGCAGGAAAAGGCCCTCGCCGAGATTGGTGGTGATGATATTGACCCAGATGCAAGCAAGCGAATTTGGCATCCCTAAAGCCGGTCCTGGAAGAACCGAATTGACAGCATCATGCGGCGCAATGGATCGAAGGGAATGCACCATGATGAAGCACATCCTCCTGGCCGAGATCAGAAGGTCCAATGCTCCCGACTGGGTGGCGGAAGAGGTAGAAAAAAAGCTGAATTGCCATTCCTGCCGCCTGCCGATGACGAAGATGAACTCGGGATCATGGCAGTGATTCTTCTACAAAACCGGCCCGCTTTTAGTGCGACGCAGAAAGATAGCCGGCTTGGCTATGTAGCCCTGCTTCTTAGAAGGGCTGAAAGCAATTTCTGAGGTGAATTATGGAGACCGCCGATAAAGAGAAGCTGGATGAGATAATAAAAAGGTATCAGGGAGAGGAGGGATTTTTAATCCAGCTTCTCCTGGATCTGCAAAATGAGCTGCACTGGATATCCCGGGAGGTCTTGAGAGAGCTATCCCTGAGGACGGGAGTTCCGGTCAGCCGCATATTCCGGGTGGCCAGCTTCTACAAGGCCATCAGCCTTTCTCCGGTCGGCCGCCACAAGGTCTCTGTCTGCATGGGAACCGCCTGCCAGGTGCGCGGCGCTCAGAGACTGCTGGATTCCACCGAGTCCAGGCTGGGCATCAAGGCGGGCCAGACCACCAAGGATCTCAATTTCACATTGAACCGGGTCAATTGCCTGGGATGCTGCGCCATAGGCCCGGTGATGGTGGCCGATGACACCTATCATGGCCGGGCGGACGCCTCCGTCGCAGAGAAAATACTAAAGCAGATTGCTGCCGATTGATCAATATCATTAAGTATGGTCAGCTCTATCCGCATAATCGGACTGATAGGAGGGCAGAGCGGATGAGGCGGATTGGAGTGTAGGATGGCAAGACTTACATCGATGCAGGATCTGGCGGTCCTCAGAGATGAAATAAAGGCCAAGAAGGACAAAAGAGCAAAAGAGGTGGCAATCTGCACCGGCACCGGCTGCCTGGGCCTGGGTGCAGCCAAGGTCTACAAGGCCTTTCAGAGCGAGATTCTAAAGAGAGGTTTGCAAGGGGATATCCGGGTAAAGGAGACGGGATGTCCCGGGTTCTGCCAGAGGGGAACCATAGCTGTCGTCACTCCTCCCGGCGTCTATTACCTGGGAGTGCAGCCATCCGATGTGGTGGAGATCATAGAGGAGACTCTTCTTTGCAGCAGGCTGGTGGACAGGCTTCTTTATAGCGATCCTTTCACCGGCCAGAAGGCGGTCCGGGAGGAGGATATCCCCTTTTATCGCCATCAGAGCAGGCTTTTAATAAAAAATAATATAAAAATAGATCCTAAAAATATCTGTGACTATATCAAGCTGGGGGGCTACGAGGCCCTGGCCCGGGTCCTTTCCGGAATGACCCCCCAGCAGGTGATAGATGAGATCAAGAAGTCGGGGCTGCGGGGGCGGGGAGGGGGCGGATTTCCCACCGGCCAGAAATGGCAGTCGACCAGAGATGCCCCTGGTCCGGTCAAATATGTCATAGTCAATTGCGATGAGGGCGATCCGGGGGCCTTCATGGACCGGGCGCTGATGGAGGGCAATCCCCACAGCGTTTTAGAGGGATTGATAATAGGGGCCTATGCCGTGGGCGCAGGCAGGGGCTTCATCTATGTGAGGATGGAGTATCCTCTGGCGGTGGAAAATGCCAGGCATGCCCTGGATCAGGCCAGGGAGCTGGGGCTTTTGGGAGATAACATCCTGGGCAGCGGATTTAATTTTGATGTGTCAGTTCACAGGGGTGCAGGAGCCTTTGTATCCGGAGAGTCGACCGCCCTGATGAACGCCCTGGAGGGAAAGGTGGGCGAGCCCAGGCCCAAGTACCTCCATACCTCGGAGTGTGGAGTCTGGAGCCGGCCCAGCCTGCTCAACAATGTGGAGACCTGGGCCAATGTACCTCTGATCATCAACCGGGGAAGTGCCTGGTTCTCTTCCCTGGGCACGGAAAGGAGCAAAGGCACCAAGATCTTCTCCCTGGTGGGCAAGGTCAACAAAGAGATCGTCAGGCTGATCAATAGAAGCGGCGGCAGGGCCGTAGGGCTTTCAGGCAAGGACGGAAACCTCCTTACTGCAAGAAAACTCAAATATCTCAGGAGCAGGGGAGCGGACCAGCCCCCTGAGATCATTGACATAGGACTGGTCGGAGAGATAACGGAAGTAAATACAAAGATAATCAACAACCTTCTTGCCGGTGAGTTTATTCCAGTCATAGCCCCGGTGGCAGGTGGTGACCAGGGAGAGACTTACAACATAAACGCCGACATAGTCGCAGGGCATGTGGCCAGGGCTCTCGGGGCGAGAAAACTGGTGCTGCTGACCGATACTGCCGGTGTGATGGGGGCTGACGGAGAACTCATAACCACCTTGAAGGCGGATGAGTCCA
>CALMJN010000152.1 GCA_937864385.1 uncultured Methanosarcinales archaeon
TTTTCATATGCGGCAGTTGCTCCTGGGTCCTGAGCCTTCTTGACTGCAGATTCGTTTCATTGCCGGTCCGCAGAGCCATCATCATCTTCCCGCTCAAGGCCATACCGGAGGAGAGCGCGCCGAGGCCTTCTGCAAAAGCGGCAGACGGGCGCATGCTCCGAGCGGCCGACCAGAGCACCTGGAGGCCTTCCGATGGGCCGCAGCTTGAGAGCAGCATCAGGCTGCGCCGTAGGTCTCGGTCCGCTGGGCCAGGGCTGGCTGGGCCATGAAGAAAGAGTATCATGCCCAGCCCAGAGATCTGGCCGGCATAGCCCGGAAGCACTCCAGCAAGGCCTTTTATGGCCTAAATTATCCCCTGGGAGGCGGTGATGTTCTCTGCCCTGATTGAGCCGCTGAAAAAGGACTTGCATGGCACCAAATGTGGCGGGTCTCGCTATTCCTTTGACCTGAGGAGAAGCAGTTTGTTGATGGATATTACATTTAAATCTAAAAATTTAAAATAATTTAAAATCCAGAACCGTCAGGAATTCCATCACCTGAATTGGGCGCAGGTCCAGGGGAATTAGCATCGGGATTTCCTCCCACAGGAGTCACATCAGATTGCCCTTCTCGCTCTTGATTCTGCATACAATCATTGGGGCACGGACATATACATCCCTCATTATAAGGACATGTCACTCCTTGATTTCCTGCCCCAAGTGCTGGTGCAACGACCAAACTCAAAAAAGCAATTACAGCTACTATTCCTAGTTTTCTCATTCTAATCACCAACCATGAGTTCGGCATTTAACGTATATAAATCTTCTCCTTAACGTCGTTTGTTAACAACAATTATGAATTACCGCCGGAAGCTAAGTCCCGCCAGCAGGGGAATTTTAGATCTCAGGTCAAAACCCATCCAACAATCACATTCGCCCTGTGCATTCCCCGAGCTTATATCTTGCCGGGAGCATTCTGTCTTTCATGGGCCTCGAACTTGCATCCTTCCGTCACCCTCCACAGCAGGCCTGGCATATCCTGGTGGCGCTCTTGCCCATGCTGGCCGCCGCCCTGAACCGGCTCCTCTGCTTGCAGAGGCTTAAGGCCTTTTCATATGCGGCAGTTGCTCCTGGGTCCTGAGCCTTCTTGACTGCAGATTCGTTTCATTGCCGGTCCGCAGAGCC
>CALMJN010000153.1 GCA_937864385.1 uncultured Methanosarcinales archaeon
TGTTCCTGCCTTCGCAGAGCGGGCAGAGGCGGCAGGCGGAAATGGCATCTTCGAGGCGGCGGAGGTCTTCACGGTTCATAGGGAGAAGGTTTTTGTCTTCTGGCATTGATAAGCTTTCTTTCTGAATCGCGGAGACTCTCTGTACCCTGTCGCTCAAAAAGACCTATATATTAAGATAGAGAAACAATTGAAGGCAGATTATGAGACGAGCTGAAGCACTTGAAAAGCTGATGGAGCACCGGGAAGAGCTGGCCGCCTTTGGCATAAAGTCTCTGGCCATCTTCGGATCTGTAGCCAGGGACGAGGCGGGGGAGGATAGCGATGTGGACATATTGGTAGAGTTCACGGCTCCGGCGACATTCAACGGCTATATGGATCTCAAGTTCTTCCTGGAGGACTTGCTGGGGGGACCCGTGGATCTGGTGACCCTTAGGTCCATCCGGCCTAAAATCAGAGAGCGGATAGAGAGTGAGGCCCAGTATGTCGAGGGAATATCTGCTCTATCTTGAAGACATGCAATCTTTTTTCAGGTGATTGATAATCTTTCTTATCCATTTCTTTGAAATTGTAGCTCGCTGGAGGCAGGCAATTTTAATAGATGAATGGATAATAGCAAGCCATCATGGCTCCGGAGGAAAAAGCCCGAGAGGAAATTGATCAGCTGCTAAAAGAAGCAGGCTGGGCGGTCCAGGATTACGGCGACATCAACCTAGGAGCCTCTTTGGGCGTCGCCGTGCGGGAGTTTCCCCTCGTATCCGGATTTGCCGATTATCTTCTCTTCATAGACCGGGAGGCGGTGGGGGCCGTCGAGGCCAAGCCGGAGGGCACCACCCTCAGCGGGGTGGAGGAGCAGACGGGCGGCTACCTCTCCAGCCTGCCGGAGGAAATCCCGCACAGCTACAGTCCTCTGCCCTTCGGTTATGAGAGCACGGGTGCCGAGACCTTCTTTGTGGACACCAGAGAGTCCGTGCCCCGCTCGCGCCGCGTCTTCGCCTTCCACAGGCCGGAGACCTTGCGGGACTTTCTCTCCCAGGAGAGGACGCTGCGGGAAAGGCTGGAAGAGCTGCCAGATCTGGCGGCTGGGAACCTGCGGGAGTGCCAGTTCGAGGCCATAGCCAACCTGGAGAGATCCCTGGCCGAGTCCCGGCCTCGGGCTCTGATCCAGATGGCCACGGGAAGCGGCAAGACCTATGCTGCGGTGAGCTTCATCTACCGGCTGATCAAGTTCGCCGGGGCGAGGAGGGTGCTCTTTTTGGTGGACCGGAAGACCCTGGGCGAGCAGGCGCTCAATGAGTTCAAGCAGTATGTGACACCGGACGATGGCCGCAAGTTCACCGAGCTATACAATGTGCAGCACCTGACTTCCAATACACTCGACCCGGTGAGCCGGGTGTGCATCACCACCATCCAGAGGCTCTATTCCATGCTCAAGGGCGAGGGGGAACTGGCGGACCAGGTGGAGGATCAGTCCTTATTCGATGTGACACCTGCCGGCCAAGCGCCCCTGGAGATCTCCTACAATCCCCAGATCCCAATTGAGACCTTCGATTTCGTGATCACCGACGAGTGCCACCGCTCCATCTACAATTTATGGCGGCAGGTGCTGGAGTACTTCGACGCTTTTCTGATAGGCATGACCGCCACCCCATCCAAGCAGACTCTGGGATTCTTCAACCAGAACCTTGTGATGGAATATCTCCACGAGCGTGCCGTGGCTGATGGAGTGAATGTCGGTTATGATGTGTTCCGGATCAGGACCGAGATAACCGAGCACGGGAGTGTTGTGGAGCGGGGGTTCTATGTGGACAAGAGGGACAAGAACACCCGGCGCCAGCGCTGGGAACAGCTGGATGATGATCTTCCGTATTCTCCGGAACAGCTGGACAGGAGCGTAGTAGCCCCTGACCAGATCAGAACAGTAATCAGGACGTTTAAGGAATCTCTTCCGATCC
>CALMJN010000154.1 GCA_937864385.1 uncultured Methanosarcinales archaeon
GATCGATCGGTGCTGGCAAGCCTGAGGGAGCTGCAGGATACTGGCGATCCTGATATCGTTGCTGAGGTGGGCGGCCTGTTCCTGGAGCATTCACCGCAGAAGGTGAAGGCAATCTTGCAGGCAGTGGAGAGCAGGGATGCCAACGGGTTGAAGACTGCCGCCCACAGCCTAAAGTCCAGCAGCGCATATGTGGGAGCGATGCGCCTTTCGGAGATGAGCCGGGAGCTGGAGATGATGGGCCGCTCCGGCATCCTGGAGAGAGGCCGGAGAGGGCGCAGAGAAGCTGCGAAAGCTGGCGGTCAAGGCGCTGGAAGCGAGATAGCTGGCTCCGGCCAGCAGCAGAAGCCCGCTAAAAAGGGAAAGAGCTATTTACTTACAATACTTACAGTATGGCCATGCTTGCCAATAAGCGCATTCCTGTGACTGAATCCGTGTGGGTCGAACTATCTGGCTTGAAATCAGCGGGACAGACTTACTCTGATCTTCTGGAGGAAATGATCGAGGACCGAAAAAAAGCTCGATTATTTCGGGATCTGGAACGGATTGAAGAAGAGGATGAGTTCGCGGAGTTCCCGTGGTAGCCTTTCAAATAATCATCAGCAAGAGGGCTTTAGAGTATATTGAGGCTTTGCCCCCCAAAAGCCAGAGGATTGTGATTGAAAGGTGCAAAACACTTGCGGAAGATCCTTTTCCCGGCCAGGGTGACAGAGAGCAAATCAAGCGAAAAGGTCACAAGGACATCTATCGCTTGCATATTTCTCGATCCTACACCGCTTTTTATAAAATACATTTAGAAGAGAGAGTAGTTAAAATCCTGGAAATAATGACCATTGAGCAAGCACATAAGATCTACGGTCGATTCTGATACATAGCCTGCGTCTTGATGGTGCATGGAGTCTTCGCCGGCTTGGCCCTGGATTTGCCTTATTCGGGCCCCGCAATCCTGCCGATGAGCGATAAGATCTAATATGACGAGGAGATACTTGAGTGGGCAGGGCCCGTGGTCTAGCTGGTTATGACATCGCCCTTACACGGCGGGGATCACGCGTTCGAATCGCGTCGGGCCCATAAGTCTCTCTTTCTCCCATGCTTTCCTCTCTTCCTCAGATCCATTTCACCCTGCTTTATCTCAGAAAGAGCAGGGTGGCCAGCCCCACCAGGCTGATGGGCAGGAAAATCCTGGCCATGCCCAGGCCGAACTCCCTGGTTCCCAGCACATAGGCTATGGCCAGCTTGACCAGGGTGTTGGTCACCGCAGCCAGGATGATGGCGGTCACCGCCACATTGCTGCTCAGAGTGGATCCGGCCAGAGAGGCCATGGTCAATGTTATGGCATCGACATCAGCAAGCCCGGAGACTATGCCCGCAGCATAGATTCCGGCATCACCGAAGTAGACATTGGCCAGTTTGGAGATGATCAAAATGAAGGCGAAGAATGCTCCGAACTTGAGGGCGGGGATGATGCGAAATGGATCTTTGATATTGAACTGCCTTCCCGACGGGCCGCTCTTTCGGACCCACATATAGGCCAGGGCGAATCCCGCCAGAGTCATAAGCAAGAGCGGTACCAGAAGGGCGAAGAAAAGGCTTCTATTGAGAACTAGGACTATGAAGAGCACTCTGAGAAACATGGTGCAGCTGGCGATGGCGGTGGCAAAGATGGCGGAGGGCAAAATCTCCCGGTTCTCCCTCACCTGCTCAGCCATGGACGAGGTCACGGCAGTGCTGGATACCAGGCCCCCCAGTATGCCGGTGAGGGAGAGGCCCCGCTCTGCTCCCAGGATGCGGATGAGAATATAGCCCACATAGCCTATGAGGCTGACCATAACCACGAACAGCCAGACCTGGCGGGGATTGAGAACCCCCCAGGGGCCCAGCGGCTCCTCCGGCAGAAAGGGATAGACGACCAGAGCGATTATGCCCATCTTCAGGGTGTCCAGCAGATCCGTCTCGTTTAATGCCTCGACATAGCGGTGGGTGATGGTCCGGGTGGCCAACACCCAGGTGGTGATGATGGCTAAAGCCACTGCTAAAAGAGCGCTCTCGGGAAAGCCGGCCAGCATCCCCAGGGCGAAGGTGACCACCGTGGCCACTGCGGCGGTGAAATCGACCCTTCCCAGAGCGCTCACCGAGGTGGCATATCCTACCGAGGCCAGAATGGTGAATGCCGCCATGCCCGCTATGGCAAAGCCGGAGCCGTAGTGCTGAGCTAATGCAGAGCAGAGACTGCCAAAAAGGGCGATGAGGATGAATGTGCGCAGGCCAGCCACGCCTCGGACCTTGTCTTCAATCATTCGGCGCTGCCGCTCCGTTCCTATGAGAGCGCCAATGAGAATGGCGATGAGAAACGGATAGATATCGGCAAAGTCCATATGTCACCATTATCATTTTTCCGGTTAATAACTTTGCATGTTTGATTGTTGCGCCTTTTAATGGAGATGTCGAACTACATATTGCCGGGCAGCAGACGGCAGGGCAGTTCAATTAGAAATAAAGCTTTAGATTCGTGATTCATGATTCAAGCTAAAATATATGATTTTCTGCAATTTAGATAAATTTATTAGTTCTCAATGCCTTACTTATTATGATCAACATGAGGTTCACAATGGTTTTATTATTGCTGCTGTCTTGCCTTCCCGCGGCCATAGCTGAGATTGATGAGTCACAATCCGTCGAGGCCACCACCGCCCTGACCCTTCCCGTGGATTCGGTGACGGTTTATCCTGACGGTCTCATGGCAGTGAAGAGAGAGGGCAGCCTGGAAGTAACCGAAGGAGTGCATAAGTTTGTAATCAACCTTCCCGCCAAAGCGGATAAGAGCTCTGCTCTGCTCTCGGTGAGCAATGCCACCCAGGAAAAGGTGGTCTATGAGGCCAGCCCGGTCTACACCCTCAACATCACCGACGCCGGGGCGCAGAACTTCGGCCTCTCCTATCTCATGCCTAGAGCCGCCTCCTGGCAGCCCAGATACGACCTGCAATTAAAAGACGATGAGGTCTCTGTACGGGCCAGCGCAGTGATCAGGAACCTGGGTGGCGAGGAGCTGAAGGGCGTGCGGCTCAAGCTGGTATCCGGCCTGCCGTCTGTCCAGCCCTATCCCCTGGCCAAAGCCCAGACTGAGGAGTTGAGAGGCTATGCTCTGGCGGCAGCATCTGCTGAAGCAAATGAGATGAACTATGCCATGGAGAGCCCGTCTCCTGCCACCGGCGAGCTGGAGACCCTTTATATCTTCGAGCTGGATGGACGGAAGGACCTGGTCATGGACAAGGAGATTGGATTTCCCCTCTTCGAGGTGGAGGCTCCCATGCTTCGGGTCTATACCTGGAATGCCTACGACGATCCAAACGGACCGGTCAGAGAGGAGATCCGGGCCAACAACAGCCTTGAGAGTCCCTGGCCTTCTGGCCATGCCCTGCTCTACAGAGATGGCGAGTATGTCTCCGGCATAGAGATGCCCTATACCCCGGCGGGAACCAATGCCACCCTGGATTTGGGGCCTTCCGCAGATATCAAGGTGGAGAGCAATCTGGCCGACTACAACCTTACCGAGAACATCAAGGTGATTGAGTCAAAGGGAGGCAATAGTACCGTAAAGGAGACCATTGAGACATGGACCTACAATTTAAGCATAACCAGCAATTTGGACCGCAATGCTTCCCTGGAGGTAACTGACAGCAAGCCGGCCGAGGCCAAGATTCTAAAGATCTCGCCCGATCCCAAGGAGATCACCGCCACCAGTATCGAGTGGGATTTAAAGCTCTCTTCCCGCCAGAAGATGGCCGTAATTTATAGCTATGCAGTGACCAGAACGGAGAGCCTTGGCGGCCTTTAAACTAACTCTATTTTTAATTTTTTTAAGGACCCGGGAAAAAGATGTTTTTGTGCCGCTTCAAGCGCCCAGCCGTGTATTGGCATGAGATGCTCTTGGAGAATTGCTGCGCCAATTACGGCACGCAATCTTTTATTCCTCCTCGACTCTCTCACAGGCTCTCGATCAGAATGCATTGCCTCGACGACATGCATCTTCCAGAGCAAGGCAGGCTGCATGCTTTCTTTTTGGAAAAGCAATCTCATCCTCCTTCATGGAAGCAATATCGGATGAGTTAAGCCCACGGCACTCCCACCACCCTTAATGGCATGAAGCGGCAAACTCAACATATAATCATTATAGATATTTATAGTTAGCGCTCCGATCATCATTGCTTATGTAAGTTGTGAGGGACCAAGTTCATTGGATTGGAGGGCACTATCTAGAAATCTAGTGAAATGATATTTTTCAGTAGCATTATGCTGTTCTAAGACTCAAGTTTATGCTGAAGTAGGTCAGTTTGGTCTTTGATTGAGATTCGAATAATTTAGTTAAGCTTAATTGTATTAAAATGAATATTAGTATAATGTCTAAATCAACGGAAAATTTGATAGCATAAGCTCTCGTTCCCGGTGCTGAGGATATTTAGCTACGTTTTCCTTAGCCCGTATCTATAAAAGGAATGAACATGAAGAAGGCATCGAGCAGCGTTCTTTGGGGCCTTCCAAAAATCCCGGCTCTCTTCAATGCTGAGATCTTCATTTGATCTTTGATACCAGTTTCCTCTAGCTGCTTCTTTCGGTGAGTCTTGAGACTGGTAGAATAATAATTTTCGAGAGCATTATTGGTTGCAGGTGCATCGTCAACCAAATAGAAAGCGGTTAGCTTCGGCCAGAGCTCTCTGATTTTCATTAGTCTTCTTCGTACTGCTGCTTCAAATGAGTCGATTTTGCCGAGCAAATTTTTGAAATTTTTCAAAGCATCATAATAAGTCCTCAGTTCCAGGTTCTTGCCCTCTCTTCTGCGTTTGAGTTCCAGATTATGAACGAATTCGTGGAATAGGTGCTTGGCATCTTTAATCCAAACTTTGTACTCCTTGTCGCTCTTTTGCAGCATGACCTTCTCCTCATCCATCAGGCAAGAGAGATAATCAATCTCAAGCTCGCGATTATAAAATATATTTAGCAATTTGTATTTAATCAGTTCTTGTTCAATACTTGGTTTTCTGGGAAAATCGTTGACTATAAGCTTGTTGAGATGAAGCAAGCATAATTGGTGAGTCACTTTATTGCCAAAGACTCTCTTGAAAATCTCGCTGTATCCTCTGTAGAGGTCGGTTACAACAAATATCTGTTTCTGCGTATCGAGATTTCGCCTGAGAAAATCCTCGATAGTGGCGGCATCTTTCGAATCGAATAGCTCATCAGCAATAATCTGCCGTGATACGGAATCCATCAGGGTTAAGCGATACTTCTGGTTTCGGCCTGCTTTGGGATGTTGTTCATCGTAGTGCACAAGCTGGATATTCTGGACGGCAGGCACTTTTAGCTCCTCGATCGCGGATTGAACCATGATGCGAACTGTATCCTTATCACGTGGATAGATAAAACTCATTATCTCTTCGACCAACTCATAGGAGGAATGATTATGCCTTAAGCGAAGACAGATCTCGGTTAGAATATTGAAGAATCCGGTCTTCAGGTTATCCCAAAAGGTACGATCTTCTTCAATAGATTTCCCGCAAGCACCGCATAAATAACGACCTATATTTACCTCTCCAAGATGGCATTTGCGATAGGTGTTGAAACCATTATGGCTCATAGGAAACCTGCAATCTGGGCACAGCGGCGGAGTAATCTTGCGAAAAACACCATCAGCTGTGAACTCGAAATCATTCGAGAAATCATTGAAGATAGTTGAGAGGATCTCACGATGCGGAAAATTTAATAGGCTTAATTGTATCTCTGTCATTGTTGGGTCCAACAGGGTACATATACATTATATCATATAAATTATGTGATGCTATGTGCCCTGCCAACATCACTAACTAACTCGATTGTGCCCATAAAAAGGTAATAATCGAAAAGTTCCTTCAGGGCATTCCGACACCAGATATCTCGCGAATGACACAGCATACTGA
>CALMJN010000155.1 GCA_937864385.1 uncultured Methanosarcinales archaeon
GAAGCAGATAGCAGTGATTAACAAGGCAGAGGACGATGAAGATATCAAGGCTGCTATTCAGGAGCTAAATAGCAATATAAATTGCATACTATCAATGGGATTCTATCGCGATGTTCAAGAGGCGGATAAGAATGGAGCAGGGCTATTAGACTATTGCCCAGGATCAGCTTCGATGCATGAATTTATAAAAATTAAAAAATGTATCCTGGAGATGTGAAAATGTGTGAATTCTCAGTGTATCTTGTAGCAAATGGGGGTGAGAAGCAGCTAGTGGCTAAGAACATTGTTGCCGCTAGAAGAAAAGACGGAAAAGTGATGCTAATGGATGCCTTCGGCACCATCACTCCCGTGGAAGGAGCGAATATTGAAGTGGCCAATACATTTACTCAGGAAATGCTACTTCAAAAGTCCGAAGAAGCCCCGAGATAACATATTGTACTGGAGTGAAATGGCGGCGCTTGGAATACGAGTTGGCCTTCTGCAGCAAGTTGCACTCCCGCCGGGATCTTCTATGGCTCTCTGAGCCCCCTCCATCTGCCCTTTCGCTATCCGTATGGGCTCTTGCCGCTTGGTCTCCATCCTGATATCGCCCGGTCCAGCTGCAATGGCTCTACCTGCTCACCGTTCTTCTCGCCGCATAAGATCAGCCCATTGGGCGTCACCTCTCCCGACCGGCGCTCATATCTATCCAGCCATCTCATGTTGAACTCCATATTAGCCCGTGTAGGCTGCATCAAAGAGCTTCAGCTCTATGGCCACCAGCCGGTGCAGGCTGCGATAATAGAAGAGCAGGTCCAGATAGAAGTCCCTCTCCCCGATGGTCATGCGCTTCTGCCGGGCGATGAAAGAGAAGTCGGTGCCCAGCCCCAAGAGGAACCTCTGCAGCTCCCGGAGGATGGCAGCCTCCAGATCCCTCTCGCTGTATGTGTCTGCGAGCCCCAGGAAGTCCAGGAGGTAGGAGTCTCGGAAGACCAGGTCGGCTGTCATGCGGTCCTCTTCCTGCAGGGCCTCCAGCTCCTGCCTGGCCAGCTCATCCGGCTTTCGTGAGATGGCGGTGCGCTTGTATAGCATCCCCTGCACCTTTATGGCGCATGGTCCGCACGCTCCAGCGTCCACCTTGGCCATCTCGGCGTAGAACTGCCGTTGCAAAGATCCATAAGGCGGGTGATCTCTTATAAAATGAGACCTGGACAACAGTCCAGACAGTGTTTGGACTATTTCAGTGTCCTACTGCCGGGCCTGGAGTTTGAGGGGCTCGGCTTCAGCCCAGGTCTTCCGAATCATGTGACAATACCATCTTTTCGTCATTATTCCTGTCTTTAAATTCAGCAGAAGGATTTTATACCTGTAGACCTATTTTCATAGGTT
>CALMJN010000156.1 GCA_937864385.1 uncultured Methanosarcinales archaeon
TGCTGCATGGTCTCCCCCAAGAATCGCCCCAGCCTCCAGAACATATTCTGGCATGGACTGATGATAAAGGCTCTCAAGCTCAAGTTTGACCACCGGTTAAGATATATCATGCATAAGAACCTGAGCCATCCGCTCCGAGATTGCCATGAGGAATTTAAAATCAATAGCTGGGATCTCAAGACTCAATTTGGTCTTCTGAATAGGGGATATATTGGCCTCGGCATGATTGAATCACAAGATGGGTTCTTGATATCCTACGGAAAAGAGGGCCGCTCTTCGGCATAGCTGGAGCTTTAAAGGCTGGACTTATTGCTTGACGGCAGGCTTGTCAGTCTCCCCCGGACCAGCCTTTTCGACTCATCCATCTCATAGAGCAGAGGACTGGCGGTTGCAATCTCGATCTTCTTTATATCCTCATCGGAGACGCCTTCAATGTGTTTGACCAGAGATCGGATGGTGTTGCCGTGGGAGACCACCAGGACGTTTCTCTGCTTCTCCAGCTGGGGAAGAACCTGCCCCTGCCATAGGGGCAAAATCCGTTGCATGGCATCCTGCAGCGATTCGGTCCTGGGAAGATCCTTCTCCTCAATGGCCAGGTAGCGCCGGTCCCATCCGGGATAACGCCGGTCGTCTTTGGATAGCGCCGGAGGTCTCTCTGAAAAGCTTCTCCTCCAGAGATGAACCTGAGCAGCCCCATATCTCTTTTCCATCTCCGACTTCTTCTCCCCTTCCAGGGCTCCATAGGAGCGCTCGTTGAGCCTCCAGCAGGGGAGAAGGGGAATCCACATCCGATCCATCTCTTCCAGCACAATCCAGGCGGTGCGGACGGCTCTCTTCAAAACCGAAGTGTAGACTATGTCGAAATCCAGGCGGCAGTTCTTCATCAATCGGCCTGCCTGCGCTGCCTCCTCCCGGCCTCTGAGAGAGAGATCGATATCCATCCAGCCGGTGAACCTGCCCTCCCGGTTGAAGAGGCTCTGGCCGTGCCGGAGCAAGACTAAAATGGCCATGGATACTGCGCTTCTCCTCGCTTATCTTTTGTCTGTCTTTTCCTGTGGTTTATTTTTCCGGCTCAGATTCTTCTCACAAGCCGCATGTGGCTTGTTTTCTCCCATTCGGATCCGTTGATATGCTCTCCGAGAGGACGGTCAGCTTCACCTGGGGCACCAGGCGCAAGAAGTCCTCCTTCCGGGCCAGGGCTGTGCCCTGGTGCAGAGTTGTAGCTGTCCCGGCGGCTGCGGCATAGGCCAGGCACTCCTTGAGGCTCTTTCCCTCCACCAGGCCGGTGATAAAGCCGGCTACGGAGGAGTCACCGGCACCTATGGTGCTCTGGACATCGACCTTAGGCGGAACCGCCAGGTACTCATGGCCCTCCGAGACCAGCAGTATGCCCCGCGGCCCCATGGAAATCAGGACAATCCTCACTCCCTGTCGGTTGATCTCCCTGGCGGCAGCACGAATGTCATCCAGCTCTTGAAGCTGTCTTCCCACCAGCTCGGATAGCTCATGAATATTGGGCTTGATCACATCGGGTCGGGCGGATATCCCCTTCTTCAAGGCCTCACCATCCACATCCAAAACCACAGTGGACTGGCATCTCTTGACCAGGGTGATGATCTTGCGGTATATCTCGGGGCTGACTCCTATCGGCAGGCTGCCGCCTATGGCCACCAGATCGCTGCAGGGAAGTCGCTCCAGCCTCTCAACGAACTCCATCAGCTCGGAGGGGCGGATCTCCGGGCCGCGGGCGTTGAAGGCCAGCTGCTTGCCCGTCTCGCGCTCATGGATGATGATATTGGTTCGGGTCTCTCCTGAGACATGGATAAAATCGGTCTGGATTCCCTCATTGAGCAGCCTGCCCTCCAGCTCCCGGCCGGCAAAACCTCCCACAAACCCCAGAGCAATGCTCTCCTGGCCCAGGTTCTTGAGGACCTTGGATACATCAACGCTCTTGCCCCCGGCAAAGCTCTTCTCCTCCAGAATGCGATTGGATACGTCGTCGCGAACCTTCTCAATCCAGAGGGTGCGGTCCAGGGCAGGATTAAGGGTGATGGTATAGATCATATCTGGCTTTCTTACCGGCAACAGTAATTACTCTTTTGCCTCGGCGTTAGAGATGGTCAATGATAGAGGATCAGCCGTTTTAAATTCGGCAATTGAGATTGTTATAAACAGGCAAAAAGGATTTTAAGATCAAATCAAGACCAGCACGTCGATTGACTAAAGCGAAAGGTTTATATTCGTCGAACGTCGTACAAGAAAGCAGCAAAAGTCAATAGCTTTTATTCCCTCCTACACGCTGACTTTTGCTATTCTTCCTTATCCGGTTAATTTAATATGGCAGCATCCCTAGCCTCTCTTTTATGCCAGACCCTAAGAGCAAGATCGAGCTATTGGTGTCCTCTTTAGAAGAGCTGCGGCTGCATATGGGAAGAAAGGACCTTTCCATCGCAGAGCAGAAGGTAAATGCCCAGCTCTATTTCTGCCTGGCCAATGCCTGCCTGCGGGGACATGCCGTTCTGCTTTATGGGGGAATGGGAGCCAATAAGACCACTCTGGTCAACCTGCTCGGCTCATCCTTCCTGGGCCTGGACCTGGACCGGGTAGAGGATCTGATGGTCACCGGCCATCCGGAGCAGACGGAGGAGAAGATAGTTGGTTTTCTCGATCCCAGGCAGTGGTCCCTTCAGGAAGCCGGACCCACTAAGGTGCTCTGGACCTCATGGGCAGGGTCCAACTGGAAGCTTATCAATGAGATAAACCGCTTTCCCAGCGGCAAGCAGAATCTGTTTTTGGAGATACTGCAGAAGAGGAGGATCAGCTATGCCGGGCAGGTCTGCCAGCCGGGAGACACCTGCTACTTTGCCACCATGAACCCGGAGTTCTCCGCCACCTACCCCCTGGACCAGGCATTGCTGGACAGGATATCCGCCTGCGTGCCTGCTTATCAGCCTGATTTTCTGGCCGGGCTTCTCCTCTCCGAGAGGGAAAAGGAGGTTCGGGATCTGGCTGGAATGCTGCCCCGATTCACTGAAGA
>CALMJN010000157.1 GCA_937864385.1 uncultured Methanosarcinales archaeon
TGGGGGGCCTGGGCGGCTCGGCAGTTATTATAGACACAGAGAACACCTTCCGGCCGGAGAGGATCGCTCAAATGGTGCGAGGGCTGCCCCCTGCACCGGACGGCCAGGAGTGGGATCCTGATGAGTTTCTCCGGAACATCAGCGTGGCCAGGGCCTTCAACTCCAATCACCAGATCCTCCTGGCGGAGAGCGCCATGGACCTGGCGGAAAAGTCCCGCAGCTCGGAGCGGCCGGTGCGCCTGCTCATTGTGGACTCGGTCACCGCTCACTTCCGGGCGGAGTATGTGGGTCGGGGGACACTGGCGGACCGCCAGCAGAAGCTGAACAAGCATCTGCACGACCTGATGAGGTTCGGGGATCTGAACAATGCCCTGATACTGGTCACCAATCAGGTCATGAGCAAGCCGGACACCTTCTTCGGAGATCCCACCAAGCCGGTGGGCGGGCACGTGCTGGGCCACACCGCAACATTCAGACTGTATCTGAGGAAGTCCAAGGGGGAGAAGCGCATCGCTCGGCTGGTGGACTCGCCCAATCTGCCGGATGGAGAGGCGGTATTCACTGTGACCACTGAAGGGGTGAAGGACTGAGGCGGCTGAATGAAGAATGGCAATCCGGGTAAAGGAGGGATCTAAAATAACGTTTACGGATCGCCTCCACATTCGTCCGACTCATGGTATTTATAGACGATTGCGATAATTTAAATTATTGGATACCTTACAGGGGCTGCACGCAGAAGCCCTTGAAAGCGAATGACCATTCAGGCTGTACCTGAGAATCTCCAAAGGGAGAAGCGAATAGAATTGCCGGTTGACTCTCCCCATCTACCGGACGAAACGGCAGATTTAGTCGGTGATAATGCATGAACGGAATTATTGATATCAGAATAATTTAGCTTGAGAGAAAAGTCACTAATACTTTGCAGCCCGCCTTTCCTCTCTCTTTGAGTCTAAATTATCCCTGGCAGCTTCCAGCTCCTCTTCTGCCTCCTGTGCCTTCCTCTCCGCCTCGGCCCTGATCTGGGACGCGCTCCTCAGGCCTCCACTTCCCTCTTGCCCCACCTCCAATGCAGCCGCCCTCTCGAACTGGGCATCCAGGGTCATCCAGTAGTAGGCATATCCCAGGCCAGTATAGTTGCAGCTGTAGTTCATGTCCATGCTCACCATGAACAGCCCGTCCGGGCGGGCTTTCGTCGTTCCCCAGCTGTTGAGCATTATCCAGTAGCGGTTCTTGGGATCTTCATCGTTGTAGCCCACGCAGAGAACAGCATGGCCGCCGCCGTTATTAAAGTCATATGCAGTGGTGCATTCTCTGGGCTGCCAGATAAAGCACTCCGGCTGATAGCCCCAGAAGGTGAAGAATTCCGTCCAGGCGGTCTGATTGGGCAGGAAGAATCCGAACCATACCCCTTTTCCCTGGCCCAGCACATTCTTGATATTGGCTATGGCCTGCTCCTTATCCATTTCCCAGGTGGGGATGGTCACCGCCTGAACCGATTTCAGGGTGTAATGAGGATCTGTAGAGATGGAGCCGGCGGATACATTCGTCTGTGTCCCGCAGCTCTTGAAGCGATCTTGCCAATCGGCATTAGCATTGGACCAGGGGACAAGGATCTTGCTGGCATTGTAGAATCCAACCAGATACTCCAGCCAGCCGCCGCAGCAAGACCAGTTGCTACCGCTTCCGCCGTTGTAGTTGGAGTTGACATACTGCATGGATAGACGATCCTTGATGCCCAGCTGGCTCTCCAGGGCGATCTCTAGAATACCCGTTCCGGCCCAGGCCCAGCAGTTGCCGCAGGTCCCCTGATCGCGCTCCGACGGGGTATAATTCATATGGCCGAGAAGGGTGATATGCTCTCCGCCGGCAGAGCCGAGCTTGCTATGCAGATTGGGATTGATATAAGCATGAGGCGCCGCCCGGAACATCTCTATCCACTGGCTGGCGTCATCGAGACTGGGACGCAATATGGTGTACATTTGCTCCGATGCATTGCAGGATTGATCGGGATCTGCGCCCGGCGGAAGAGGGGTGCAATTATAGGCATGGTCTGCAAAGGCCGCGGGCACAGATAAAATTAAAAATATAAACAGATATAAATTCCTAAAGCCTCCCCCATTCATCCCTGCCATATCACCGCTCCCGAATAATTCTTACAGTAGATAATTCTACCAGCAAATACTGATATCCAGTATAGAACTTAAGGATTTTGGTCTTTATATAATATATCTTGAAGAGATATATTGCACATATTATGCTCTTTCGGATCAAAATTACTAAATAGTATTGCCATATTAGAGCCTAGAGAGAATCAATGGGCAAGCCCCTGAAGCAGGAGCAATGAGAGTGACATCAGAGCTCATCCGGCAGCATGGGGCTTTTCTCATCGAGCCCCTGTGGCAGAGCTGGGGGAAGAGCCCGGATTCGAACACATAGACTTTGAGGCTGAAATGTGCTTAACGATAGAAGGGGATTCATGTGGGTGAGCATAACAAATATCTTGTGCTGGGGATAACCCTAGTCCTTCTGGCCATTTATACGGCGATATCCCAGGCCGATATCACTGTGATCCAGGCTGAGCTGAACAAACCCTTCAATATCACCCTGGAGTCCAATCCAACCACGGGATATACCTGGACGGTGGACTTCAATCATAAGATGCTGATCGGAGGAGAAAAAGGCTACAGTGCCAGCCGGCCTGGTGCCGTCGGCGGCTCAGGACAGCAGGTCTTTGTCTTCACTCCTATCCAGGAAGGACAGACTGAGATATCGGCAGCCTATAAGCGGCCCTGGGAGGAGAGCGCAGCAGAGGAGAGAACCTTCCAGGTCAATTGTGTTGGCAATGATTGATGCATGGAAACCGGCCAGATAGCAGGCCAAAATCCATCTAACCTGAGTGTAAAAGCACTTTCAAGCCGCGTTGCCGAGCCTTCTGGGCGGAAGATGCTCTCGTGCTCTTCACTTAGATATACTCCGGCAGCCTCTTCTCCAAAGCATGCCTGAAGGCAGCCATGCACTGTACTATGTTAATATTTCAGAATCGTTGAATTCAATCCTCTTTTGGGTCTGGAAAGAGCCGGTATATATTTCATTGCGCTTATCCATATTCATGGACCAGCCTTTGGTGTTCTTGATATTCCACAGTCCCTCAAACGCCAATGCAGCATCAAAGATCATGGTATTATTATAATTATTAATAGAGCGGACCATATCCGTCTCGCTCTTGTCCACATGGCTCAGATTGAACCTCTCGCTCACGGTAGCCCCTCTGCCCTTCTCAAAAAAGGGCAGGCTCATGCTTTTCTTGTTCTTGAGAAGCCCTCCGGTAAAGACAAGATCTGATCTCTGAAGGAACTCCACCTCCCGGCCAGCTTTATTCATGCTTCTCAGAGAATCCAGGCTGATGGAACCGGAGCCCTTCATCCAGCCGCTGGAATCAACGGCATTATCGCGAAATGATCCTTTTATGGAGACCTCGCCCGCGCCGCTCACTCTAGAGGACTCGTCAAAGAAGAATCCTCTCTTTGGGGAATGGCTCTCATTTGCAGCATTCATAGTGGAGTTGGATGGAGGCGAAGATCCTGAGACAACATCTGCCGCTGCTAGTTGGAAAAAAAAGCCAGCTATCAATGCCAGAGCCACAACTTCCATGAGCATAAAGCGGAGGGTATTTCCTTTCACTGCATGTCAGAAATGCCGCAGTAGATAATTAATCTTTTGTTCAAATTCTAATTCATCCTATCCTAACCCATCCTACCCATCCTAAACCATTCTAATCCATCCTAATCCATCCTAATCCATCCTAATCCATCCTAATCCATCCTAATCCATCCTAATCCATCCTAAACCATCCTGTCTTGTGGATGACCCTGATCCAGTCTCTAATAGTCCATTATGCGTTCAACCGGCCGCCAGTACAGCAGATCAACTCAATATTGCACCAGCAGGCAGGGGTTGGCTTAGAAAAATTTATACCCCAATAATCTTCCATCATCTCTATGGACAGCCGGCTGATTTACGCTCCGGTGAGGATGCTTTTTATGTTCATATTCGTCCTCTTGCTCTTGGCTGTAGTCAGCTTTCTCTTTCTGGACATGGCCAGAACCGCCTTTACCAAGATCGGCTTTTCCTGGAGCCAGGCGCTGTTTGTATTGCTGGCCTGCCTCCTCGGCAGCAGCATCAATATCCCTCTGACTAATCTGGAGTGCAGAGAGCCCATGGTGCAAGAGAGATATGTCAGGGCCTTTGGCATGTCCTACCGGGTGCCCGTTCTGGATATAGTAAGCTGTCGTACCCTCCTTACAATAAACCTGGGCGGAGCAGTCATACCTTCTCTGATCTCCATAGCCCTGATCCACCGATTTCCCCAGTCTCTCTCTTACGTCCTGCTGGCCATCCTCTTTGTGGCCCTGCTCACCAATCAAGTGGCCCGGCCGGTGAAGGGGCTGGGGATCGTAACCCCTGCCCTTCTCCCCCCTTTAAGCGCCGCTCTATCGGCCATCATTCTGGTCTATCTGGCCGGGGCACCGCATGACCTTATATTTCTTATTGCCTATGTGAGCGGAACCCTGGGCACCCTTCTGGGAGCCGATATCATGAATCTTAACAAGATCAGGGATCTGGGAGCCCCTGTGGCCAGCATCGGTGGAGCGGGCACATTCGACGGAGTCTTTCTCTCCGGATTGATTGCAGTGCTGCTGGTCTGAGATCCTGGCTTTAAAGTGAAAAAGTGAAATGGAGGGTATGGGAAATTCTTTAAGTTAAAAGGCAGTAATTGCGATCTATGGCCGATGGCAATGGCTTCCGGGAGTTCTTGGCCCATCTGAAAAGAGACGGTCTGCTGAGAGAGGTTATTGGCAGCATATCCGCCCGGCTGGAGGTCACCGAAAGAGCCTGGGGCATGGGTCCTATATTTTTCAACGATGTTGAGGGTCATAAATGCGCTCTCAACATCCTCTCCAACCGCTCTCTTCTGGCCAGAGCCCTGGGGGTGCCGGTGGGGGAAATGGTGCCCCATCTGGCGAAGATCGGGTATGAGGGAGCAGTTCATGAGGTGGACTCCTCATCTTTTATGGAGTGCGCCAGCAAGCCTGATCTATCCCGCCTGCCGATTCTGACTTATTTCAATGGTGATGGAGGCCCCTATATCACCTCTGCCGTGGTGGTGAGCCTCTTGGGTGAGAGGATCAATGCCTGTGTCCACCGGCTGATGGTGCTGGGAAGAGACCGCCTGGCGGTCCGTCTGGTACCGGGCAGGCATACCCATCAGTTCTATCAAGCCGCTCTTGCCGCCGGCCAGGAGCTTCCTGTGGCCATAGCCATAGGGGTTGACCCGCTCCTGCTCATGGCCGCCTCCACCCGCGTCCCCCCGGAGAAGGAGTTCTCCTACGCCGCCGCCCTGCGGGGCTCTCCCGTGGAGCTGGTGCGCCTGGAAAATGGTGTTCCTGCTCCCCATGCCGAGATCATTTTAGAGGGATATATCACCGCCGAGAGGGCAGCGGAGGGGCCTTTCGTCGATATCACCGGTACCCGGGATCTGGTGCGCCAGGAGCCGGTCATACGCCTGACAAGGATGATGACCCGGGAGGACCCCATTTATCATGGGCTTCTTCCGGCGGGAGGAGAGCACAAGATGCTCATGGGTGTTCCCTACGAGCCGCTGATCTACAAAGCCGTCTCCGAGGTGGCCAGGGTAAAGAACGTCATTCTAACTGAAGGCGGATGCAACTACTTCCATGCCGTGGTCCAGATAGAGAAGGAAACAGAGAAGGATGCCAAAGCAGCCATCGAGGCCGCCTTCCGGGCCCACGGATCTCTCAAGCATGTGCTGGTGGTCGATTCTGATATAGACATATACGACTCCCGGGACCTTGAGTTTGCCATCGCCACCCGGATGAGAGGCGACGAGGATCTGGTGGTGCACCCGAATGTTAGGGGCAGCACTCTTGATCCGCGCAGCATTGAGGGGATAACCACCAAGGTGGGAGTGGATGCCACCGCTCGCCTGGACCGGCTGTGGAAGTTCCAGAGGTTAACGCCCAAAGGAGAAGGATAGCTCTCAGGCCAAGGATACATATGAGGCGACATAGCCCTTATCCATCCGGCGGCATTCTCAATATGCTGAATTCTCATAGCCTGCATCCCATATCCCTTGCTCATATCTCCAGATAGAGGCGTATGCTGTAGATGGTTCCCAGCACCAGAATCACCGAGAAAGCCAGGGCCAGGATCTGGAATAACAGTAGCTCGTTCATCTTATCCTATCCAGCTTAGGGGAGATCTCGTCCATCTTTCTCCGTCCGCCTCTCTGCTGATGTTGGCGCTCTGCCTGCGGGCGGGTGGCGGAGAGGACCTGGGCTGATTTCACCCCGGTGATGATGGCCAGCAGCCTCACTTTCCCGGCCAGGTCAGGTCGGATTCTGGCTCCCCAGATGACATTGGCCTTGGGGTCCAGCTCCTGGGTCAGAGCACCGGCTATGGCCGCCGCCTCCTTCATGGTCATATCCGGGCCTCCGGTCAGATGGAGCAGGCATGCTCCAGCGCCGCGATAGTCCACATCCAGGAGGGGATTTTTGAGGGCGGCCCGGACGATCTTCTCCGGGCTGCTCTTCATGCTGGCCTCTCCCACGAACATGAAAGAGGCTCCGCCCGATCTCATGATGGTGCACAGGTCGGCATAGTCCAGGTTGATCAGAGAAGGCTGGGTTATGGTCTCGCAGATTCCCGATACAATATCGGCTATGATTTCATCGACAAAGGAGAAGGCATCCTCCAGCGGCAGGTGCGGCGCGCAATGGAGAAGGCGGTTATTGTCCATGACAATGGAGGTATCGGCATGGCTTCGAAGAAGCTCCAGCCCCTCCTCGGCGGCAAATACCCGGGCTTTTTCCAGATGGAAGGGAGTGGTGACCAGGGCCACCACTATTGCTCCCCTCTCCCGGGCCAGGCGGGCCACCACCGGAGCTGATCCTGTGCCGGTCCCTCCCCCCAGGCCAGCCAGAACGAATACCAGATCGGCGTCCTTTAAGATGCCCTCCAGCTCCGGCGCAGCCAGCTCTGCCGCTCTGCGGCCCAGGTCCGGATCTCCCCCCGCGCCCATACCCCGGGTCAGCCTCTGGCCGATGAGAATTTTTGCATCGGCCCAAGCGCACTGAAGCTGCTGGTTGTCCGTGTTTATAGCCAGGGTTCTGGCTCCTGGCAGGCCATAGCGGGCCAGGCGGCTCACGGCATTGTTGCCCGCTCCACCGCAACCGATCACCAGGATCTTGGGCAGGCCAAAATCGTCTCCATAGCCCGAAGGACTAGACACAAGTACATCTGACTGCAATAGCTTTTCCCCCTCATTGCTGGCTTAGCTTTATAGTGATATATGTTAATAATTATTGCGCACAGGCAGATTCAGGAAGATTCTATGGTTTACGGGGGACATCTAATGGCCACATCCATATCTTCAATGCGGGGGGCAGAGGACCTGGCGGGCTACATCGCCCGGAATTACCGGGGCAGGGTGGGGGAGGTGGGGGTGGGCTACTATTCCGAGGTGGCAAGGCTCCTGGAGGCACAGGGCTTGCAGGTGACCCTCACCGACCGGGAGGAGCGGCTTGTTGCCGGCCTGAAGGTGGAGAAGGATGACATATTCTCGCCCCGCCTGGAGCTGTATCGAGGGGCCGGGCTGATTTACTCCATCCGCCCTCCCCTGGAGATGCAGCTGGCCATGGGAGTTGTAGCGGCAGAGGTCGAGGCGGATGTTCTGATCAGGCCCCTGATGGAAGAGGTGGCCCGGTTGCCTGGCTTTTCCCGCCGGCTGGTAAATTGGGGTCTAGCAAGCTTCTACCTCTACGGGAGAGATAAGCATAATGAACCAAAGACAGCCGGCTCCAGCCTTAGAAAGGCCGATAAGCTGATGAAATGACTGAGATTGCCGGTTTGGCTAAAGAAAAGCGGAGGCGATCCTATCCATCAGATCGCCTCTTTCTCAAATTTACCAGTACCACCAGTAGGGGCTATAGTAAGGATACCAATAGTAGCGATATGTGTATGGATACCAGCTATCACCAGGGTAGTGGTAATAGAAATATCTGTAAGGACGATAGGTCTTGCCTTGATAGCTGTAATAGGAAAACGGATCGTCCCACCAGCTCCAGTATCTTGGTCTATAGGAAGATCCATAGCTGAATGAATTCAATGAAGGCGGATCTCCTCCAACCCAGGGCTCGCCAAATCCTCTATCAAACCTACTCTCTGCTGCAGCCTCTCCTGGCCTCATCTCTACGCCATTCTCAATTTCTAATGCAGCGGCACACCCCATCAAGGATAATATGAGGATGGCCGATATCATTTTCCAATTCATTCCCCAGTCTCCTTTTGAATTTTTTAGATTTAACCGATTTCAAGGATTTGATTTGCTTTCCTTTATCATATTTATCTACCTCTAAGGATAAGATGTTATCTGATCCAATTATCCAGGACCCTGAAGAGCTATTAAGGCCCTGAAAGGGAGCTTGTGAAGCTATGCCAGGATAAGGAGCGGGCAGAACGCATATGGCGAGCCCGAGACGCCTCTCTCCCTGCGGTCGCATCTTGCAGGCCGAGCTTCGATAGACCTCCCCGTTCCCGGCTCGTATGCGCGAAAATGCCGGATGAGATCTTGCAGGGCCAAGCTCTGTCGGCCTGCAATCTTATTGGTGCCATTGCCAGGGTCCTCACTTCTCTGGCCTTGCCTATTATCAGCCCTGGGCCATATTTAGCTGCTCTTTTCCCTGCCACCTCTCTTTCTTGGAGACTCGGCCCTGGGATCGTCGGTCTCCTTCTCTCTCTTTAGACGAAACCTCTACCCTCAATCTTTATCTCCCCCTATCTCCACTCTGTTCATCAACTCCGGATCTCCATCCGGCTCTATGGTGAACCAAGATGCTCATAGGAATTCTATCTGATGCCCACGACAGCATACAGAGGGTCAAGGACGCCCTGCGCATATTTTCTGAGCAAAAAGTTGATCTGATCCTCTTTGCCGGGGACATGATAGGCTCAGGCAACTGCTACGTCTTCGAAGGGCTGGGCATTCCAATAAAGCTGGTTTACGGCAATAACGACGGCGACCGGGCCGGCCTGGCCCTCGAGTTCGCCCGTATAGGAGGGGAGTATCTGGGCGACTTCGGGGAGATAGAAGCAGACGGCCTCAAGATCGCCCTTCTTCACGGTACTGAGGAGCCCCTGGTCCGGGCAGTTGTAGCCTCCCAGATCTACGATGTGGTAGTGCGCGGCCACAACCACCGCGCTGAGTCCACCAGATACGGCAAGACCCTCCTGGTCAATCCCGGCGAGATCTGGGGCCACCTGACCGGCCTTTCCAGCATCGCTATTCTGGACACGACCAGCCTGGATGTAAAGTTCATAGAGCTGGGACGGGTCAGGACCTTTCGGGAGATAATCAAGGGATGATCAGGGATGACTGAAGGCGCGACCGTCCCCGGTCTGGGACTGAGTCTTCTGGTGGAGCATGAGGGGAATAGGATTAAGCGCATCTTCTTCTCCCCTGATGCCCCCGAGAGGCCCTGCCGCCTGGCAGAGGAGATAGCCGTCTACCTGGAACAGGGCGGCCCCTGCCCCCAGGCGGATCTGGACCTCTCCCTCTGCACCGATTTTCAAAAAAGGGTTTATGCCGTGGTCCGGTCCATACCCAGGGGAGAGACCATGACCTACGGCCAGGTGGCAGAGCTTGCCAATAGCCCTGGCGCCGCACGCGCTGTGGGCCGGGCCATGGCCGCCAATCCCTTCGCCATACTCATTCCCTGCCACCGGGTGCTGGCCAAAGACGGCCCTGGCGGCTATGCCTATGGCCAGGATATAAAAGAAAGGCTCTTGCGGCTGGAGGGTCAAATCAGATAAAAATCCTCTTGCCACTGATGTCACCCATGACGGATATCACCCATACAGATGGAAATGAGGGAGATATTCTACCTCTAATCCTATATGGAAAATGCATTCGGCCTATGCAAATTGCTGACCTGCTACGATTACTGCAGATTCATCAAAGGCATAATCTTCTTCATATATCTCTCCAGCCGCTCCTCACACTCCACCCAGGTCACATCCACATCCATCTCCTGCATGATCTCCTGGAGCTCAGCCTTCACCTCCTGCCAGGAGTACCTGTCCTCCCTCCGGCATAGATCGGTCAAGAGACGCAGGGTGGGAACAAAGGCCTGCTTGAATTTGGAGCGGACGAATGCTATAAAATGCTCCCCCATATCCCTGGAGAGATAAGATTTCAATTCGTCCAGGATTTGATACTGAGAGGCGCAGGGATCCAGATAGGGATCGACGATATCCTGGCCGTACTTTTCGGAGAGACTTCGGTAGACCTTCTGGAAGATCTGGTCGATATAATCACGGGAATAAGCCGGCTCATTTATCTCCGCCGCCAGGCTGTAGCCCACTATCCTGCAGCGGAGAAGCTGAATTCTGATCTCCTCTAGGGGCAAATTGGTGTGAATTCTATTTAGATAATCCTCAAGGGTCTCCAGCCGCTTATGGGGCTCAAAGGTGACAGGCATATCGACACTTCCTCACAATTAATAATGAGGTATGCTCTGGAGATAGTTATCCTTTTCGGAGATCTCCAGGATGGAGGGCCATGGCCAAGGCCGCCTTGTCTTCTCTCTATTCCGCCCACCTCTTGCTTTTCTCACTGGCTGCGGGCCTCTATCCTAGTCCTCAAATACCTCCCCGTGTGGCTCTCCTTCACCGCCGCCACCTCCTCAGGGGTTCCCGCGGCCACGATCCGCCCACCGGCGGCGCGGATGCCGATATCCCGGCGGTGATCCCGGGAGCGCCCAAGCCGACGATCAACATCAATACGACGCATGGCTATGCCGGGCAGGCGGTCGGTGTGAACGGCGTGGCCCCGGCCGGGTTCAGCGGGGTGCGCCTGGCATGGCTGTTCGACAGCGCCACCTTTAACGCCGGGGAGACCGCCACGGAGGTTGGGGGCGCTTACAGCGCAAGGCTGGAAGTGCCCACCGGCGCGCCGGAGGGACTGGCCAAAATCTGCGCCGCCGTCACAGGCACAGCCCAGGCTATCTATAGCTGCGCCGACTTCACCGTAGATCCGCCTGCCCCTGGGGGTATCAACGGTCTGGTGGATGCAAGCCTGATCGAACCAGGCCAGGCAGCCGAGTTGCAGCTGCTCAACCAGGCCGGTGATGCGCTCTACAAAGTGCTGCTAACTCCCGCCGGAACTTTTACACTGCCTGATATCGCGCCCGGATTGTACGAAGCCATACTGGTCGGCAATCTGGCGCAGGCGCTGGCTCAGCCCGTGGTGGTATGGGCCGCCCGAGTCTTTGACGCACAGGGTAGTGTGGTATTCATCCGAGGTCTGCCCGTCACCCACCGCAGCCATATCCACTGCCACCAGCTCGGTCACCTCCGGCGGGATGCCGGCGGCGGCGCCGTGGCCCACTTCTTCGTAATTGCTGATCAGCAAGGTGGTGTCCTG
>CALMJN010000158.1 GCA_937864385.1 uncultured Methanosarcinales archaeon
ATTTCTTGATTGTATAGCATTCTCCTTAAATTAATTATATGTATCAATAGGAAAATAAGCCGGGATATTTGGCTGTAAAAGAGGATATCGTTTCTGCAACGCATATCTGGCAATAAGAAATTATACGAAATATAAATTCCTCGCACAGTACATTCAACATGTCTCAGTCACCTAAATGTAAATGGCAACTGCTTTAAAAGTTATTATCTAAAGTATTAGTCTAATTAAGTAAAATTAAAAGACATTGCCTTTCAAAACAAATTATTTATATCATTAGGTAATTCTGGCATGAAAAATATGGTGACAATTATGAGGGAGTCCACGGTAAAGATCCTAGACGATAAGGATATGGAATTTGTGGAGACGCTCAGGTCTTTGAGCGTTCCGCGCAATGTTGCAACGCTCATTACCTTTCTGGCCAATGTGGATGAGGCATCCTCTCGGGAGATAGAGATGGGCTCAGATCTCCGCCAGCCAGAGGTCAGCATTGCCATGCGAACCCTTCGCGACAACAACTGGATAGAGGAGAAGGAGATCAAACGTGAGGGCAAAGGCAGACCGATGAAGGTCTACTCTTTAAAAGCCGGAATAGATGATGTCATTAAGCACTTCGAAGAGGAGAAGCTGCACGAGTCTGCTCAGGCCATGGAGAGCATTCAGAGGCTAAAGCAGCTCATATCAACCTGAAGATCAGATAGAAGTAGTGAAGAATCGTCTCAGAATGATCTGGGGAGGTGATCGCCAATCACCTCCACCTCGATTTTTTGTGCAATATTTCGGCCCAAGGATATCTTCATGCTATCGACCTCGATTACGACCGGCCCTCCAAAGGGCTGGTTGGCAATCTTGCGTATATGCCTGCCCTTTCGGATGCCCATGGATTCGAGTCTTTTTCCCCAATCGAGATCGCTATAAATGGCCTTGACTTCCAGTCTCTCGTTGCAGGGAGCCTTGCTCAGTTCAATAAACCTCATTTTTATTCGATATGCTCCATTGTTATAGGATTATCAGCGCTCTAGCCTTTGCTGTATCTTTCCTTGACATATGTCCAAAGAATGCTATGCAAAGGATCTTACCCAGGCAGCCCATTAGAGCCAGCAGTTCTGCGAGAGCAGATCCTCTTTCCGGATAAACCTTGCGCAAAATGAGGTATTCTCTTAAATCCTCACATTCACGCCTCTATCTCTGAGATAAGACTTCACCTTGCTTATGCTCCACTCTCCGAAATGAAAGATGCTGGCTGCCAATGCCGCCGATGCATCGGTTTTGCTGAAGACCTCCAGCATGTGGTCCGGGCTGGCGCAGCCCCCCGATGCTATTACCGGCACATTCACCCTTTTTACCACTGCATCGGTGAGGGGAATATCGAAGCCGTCGTAGGTTCCATCCCGATCCATGCTGGTGAGCAGAATCTCCCCCGCTCCCAAAGAGACGGCTCTCTTGGCCCAGGCCAGGGCATCGATGCCTGTAAACTGCCTGCCTCCGTAGTAGGAGCATTCAAACCAGCAAGGTCCTTCTTCTGACTCGACGATCTCTCGGCCATCTTCCAAGCCATAGCGCCGCTTGGCGTCGATTGCCAGAACCACGGCCTGGTTTCCGTACTGTCCAGCAATCTCTTCTATCAGCCGGGGGCGCTTCAGAGCAGAGGTGTTCAGGGTGATCTTGTCCGCACCGGCATTGAAGACCTCTCTGGCCTGATCCAGGCTGCTTATGCCCCCGCCTACGGCCAGGGGAACGAAAACAGAGCGGGATGTCTTCTTGATCACTTCGGTCATGGTCTCCCGCCGATCAGAAGAGGCGGTTATATCCAGGAAGACTATCTCATCCGCACCATCCTGATAGTACTGTCCGGCCAGCTCCCAGGGGATTCCAGCATACCTTATCTGCTTGAACTCAATGCCTTTGACCACCCGGCCGCCAGGAACACCCAGGTCGCAGTCCAAACAGGGAATTATCCTTCTGGCTAACATCTCGATGCCCTCACAAAGTTCTTCAGTATCTGCAGCCCCTTGGGGCCGGACTTTTCCGGATGAAACTGGGTGGCAAAGAGGTTGTCTTTTTGGATGGCAGCGGTAACTTCTACTCCATGCTCTGCCGTGGCGGCTATGACAGAGCCGTCCTCAGGCCGGGCGTAGTAGGAGTGCACGAAGTAGAACATATCCCCATCTGAAATCCCATCCAGCATTTCTGAACGGCGCAGGATGGCCAGGCTGTTCCAGCCCATCTGGGGGATCATCACACCATCCGGCAGACGAATCACCTTGCCTGCAATCCAGCCCAGGCCGGGGGCACCGGGGCTCTCCTCACTCTCCTGGAAGAGGACCTGCATGCCCACGCAGATGCCGAGCATGGGCACTCCTTCTTGAAGATGCTGCAATAGGCTTTCTGAGAAGCGGGAGAGCTGGCTCATGCAGCTTCCAAAGGCTCCCACTCCCGGAACCACTATTGCCTTTGCCCCTTTCAGCTCCTCTGGATCTCGGGCGAATCTGGGATTTCCCCCCACATGATCCAGGGCATTGTATATGGAAAACAGATTTCCCATGCCGTAGTCAACTATGACTATTGTCATCTTCTCTATCCTTCTTGCTCTGATCTATTGTCATCAAATACGAATCCTGACCGAGTTATCTGTCCGGTTATGCCGGAATTCAAATCTGGAAACGATTGCAAACGATCGCAGCAGCTACTAAACGGCCTACCGGAAAAGCTTTTCCGTTCTATGTATTCTTATATGTTATGATGAATTATGATGCGATATGAGGGAGATGAGCTTCTTAATACATCTGCTGAAGATGCCGACTGCAGCCCTTTTTTCTATGGAATTCTGACTAATTTCAGAGATCCGCGAATGAGGATTTCGAGAGTGAGACGGATTCGCATAGGAATAAAAAATTTATTTGTTAAGTCATTTTATGATTATTTATGAAATCGTAAATTGCAGCTTAAAATTTAACTCTAAAGAGCATATATTCCTTCATATCTGTTTTG
>CALMJN010000159.1 GCA_937864385.1 uncultured Methanosarcinales archaeon
TACCTTACCAAAGGATTATTCGGCCAGAGCATAAACTATGCGCGTTGATTACAATAATATATTATTTGAAAGATATAGCAAGAAGCTTGTAGACAACAGGTCAGGACCGGAGAAAAACAAACCGATTAGCTGATAATTCGAAAAGGTGTTGCATGGCGACCCCGGGGGGATTTGAACCCTCGACCACCTGGTATCTTCATACAAAAATTTAAAAGCCAGACGCTCTGCCTAACTGAGCTACGAGCCCCCGCTGCCTGGCATGCCCTAGGCCATTTCTGCTGCACGCAATTGGCAATAAAGTCATCCCCCATAAAAGCTTTTTCCCTGTGGGACTTTACACCAGTCCCACAAGGCGTGCTATCTCCGAGCCGACCTCGGATGTGGTCGAGCTGCCTCCCAGATCATAGGTCTTTATCCTGCCCTCCCGCAGGTTCCTCTCGATAGCGTTGACGATATCCGAGGCAGCCTGGGGCTGGCCCAGATGCTCCAAAAGCAATGCACCGGACCAGATGGTTGCCACCGGATTGACCTTGTTCTGGCCCTTGTACTTGGGAGCCGAGCCGTGGATGGGCTCGAACATGCTCGTCCCCTCCGGATTGAGGTTTGCGCCCGGCGCAAGACCGAGCCCCCCCTGGATCATGGCTCCCAGGTCGGTGATTATGTCTCCGAACATATTGGGAGCTACCACCACATCAAACCACTCCGGATTCTTGACAAACCACATGGTTATGGCATCAACGAAGTTGAAGTCATGCTTAACCTGGGGATAGCCGGCGGCCACATCCAGGAAGACCTCTCTCCAGAAGCCGTAAATGTCGCTGAGCACATTGGCCTTGTCCACCGAGGATAGCTGCCGGCGGCGCTTCATGGCCAGATCGAAGGCATACTTAATCACCCTCTGGCATCCTTCGCGGCTGACCTCTCCGATCTGGTAGCCGATCTCCTCGCTGTCGGACTCGATATCCAGGCCGAACTTTACGCTATAGAGGCTGCGCCGGATCTCAAAGTCGGCGTGGCTGCTTCCCCGACGGGCCCGGCTGCCTATGCCGATGTAGAAGTCCTCTGTGTTCTCGCGCACGACCACAAAGTCGATGTCCTTGGGGGTCTTGTCCTTGAGCGGTGTCCAGACGCCCTCTAAGAGCTTCACCGGCCTCAGGTTGACATACTGGTCGAAGTAAAAGCGCATGGTCAGGAGGACTCCCTTCTCCAGTATGCCAGGGCGGACCCGGGGGTCGCCGATAGCTCCCAGGAAGAGTGCCCGGTATTTCGACAGCTCCTTTAGCGTCTCCTCAGTGACCAGCTCTCCTGTCTTCAGGTAGTGCTCCGCTCCCAAAGAGTACTCCTTCCAGTCCAGGGAGAAGTTGTATTTGTCTGCCGCCGCCTCCAGGACCTTGCAGCCCTCAGCTATGATCTCCGGGCCTATGCCGTCTCCGGGGATGACCGGTACTGTGTATTTCATGCCTTTACCTCACTAACCTGCCGTCTGGTATATTCCACCAGGCCGCCCGCCTCCACGATCTCCTGAAGAAAATCCGGCAGAGGCGTGGTTTTGTAGAACTTATGGCTGGACCTGTCTTCTATGATCCCTCCGGCCATATCTATCTCTATCTCCGAGCCGTCGGCAATTTTATCCACATCCGGGCAGATGAACAGGGGCAGGCCGATGTTGATTGCGTTGCGGAAGAATATCCGGGCAAAGGACTTGGCCACCACGGCATTGATCCCGGCGCCCTTGAGAGCCAGAGGGGCGTGCTCCCGGGAGGAGCCGCATCCGAAGTTCTCCCCTGCAACAACAATGTCGCCCTCCTTGACCGCTCCCGCCATCTCCGGGCGGACGCCCTCAAAGAGATGCTCGGCCAGCTCCCTCGGCTCATTTATAACCAGATAGCGACCGGGGATGATGGCATCCGTGTCGATGTCGTCTGCAAACTTCCAAGCTCTGCCCGCCAAAAACCTCAACTCCAATGTTACTGGTGTCTCTCTATCAGACCGAAGGGTATCGAACTTAAGAAGCCCTGGCCCTGCCGTATGGCTTCATAGCGTTCCCTCCCTTCGGTTGAATCTGATCATCTGTTGCAAAGGGATGGAGAAATATATAGTTTGTCGATGCCGGCCCCTGGAGATGGCTGCAAGGAGCATATGGCCTGCCTCTTTCCCCGACAGGACCATCCCGGGTTGGGGCTCGAATTTCCCTCGCTGATCCTTGCTCCGCGAAATCTTTTTCTTGGTGGAGGCCGAGCCCCTTGAGGGGATTTGCCGAGGACAATTCCCTCACATAAAACCAGAACCATCTAGCGAGCCATTTATGGCGGCAGATGAATAGCTCCCTGTCCTCTGAGGCCCATTTCCATAGGGGATTGGGGGGAGAAGAGACAACGGGAATCTAGCCGGATCAATGCATATGACCGATAAGACTGATATCAAAAATCGCGAGGCTGCATCCATCGTCCAGACCTACAGCCGCCAGGATGTTCTTCTCGTGCGCGGCAGCGGAGCCCATGTTTGGGACTCGGATGGCAGGGAGTATCTGGACTTTGTGGCCGGAATAGCGGTGAACAGCGTGGGCCACTGCCACCCCAAGGTGGTCGGCGCGGTAAAGGCACAGGCGGAGAGGCTGATTCATACCTCCAACCTCTACTATACGGAAAACCAGGTGCTGCTCGCGGAAGAGCTGAAAGGTTTGATGGACATGGATAAAGCCTACTTCTGCAACTCCGGGGCAGAGAGCGTGGAGGCAGCTCTCAAGCTCACCCGCCGGGCTAAGGGCAGATCTAAGATCGTGGCCGCGGAGCGTGCCTTTCATGGCCGCACCCTTGGCGCGTTAGGCACCACATATAAGTCCGCCTACCGCGAGCCCTTCCGGCCCCTGAGCGAGGCGGCCTTTGTGCCTTACAATGATGTAGAGGCCCTCAAGGCCGCGGCAACTTCAGATACGGGCGCGGTCATCCTCGAGCCGGTGCAGGGCGAGGCGGGGGTCTATGTGGCAGAATCTGATTATCTGAGCGCTGCTCGTGAGATATGCGACGACAGGAATGCTCTGCTGATCTTCGATGAGGTGCAGACCGGCTTTGGGCGCACCGGAGAGTGGTTCGGCAAGGACCACTTTGCCGTCAAGCCGGATATCATGACCCTGGCCAAGGCCATGGCCAGCGGCCTGCCCATGGGAGCCATGCTTGCCGCGGGCGAGGCTGCGGAGGTACTGACCAAGGGAGACCACGGCTCCACCTTCGCTGGCGGGCCGGTTGTCTGCGCCGCCGCCCTGGCGGTGATAGATGTGATACGGGAGGAGAAGCTGGTGGCCCGTTCCAGGGAGAATGGCGCCTACCTTAAGAGCGAGCTTGCCAAGCTCGGGCCGCGAGAGGTGCGGGGTCTGGGCTTGATGGTGGGCATAGACCTTGACGCCGACTGCAAGAGCCTGGTGGAAAAGGCCCTGGCCCAGGGGGTGCTGATCAACAGCACCGGCGAGCATACCCTCCGGCTCATACCGCCCCTGGTGGTGGATAAGAAGGAGATAGACCAAGTGGTGAGCGTGATTGGCCAGTCACTCTGAGGCCTGGAGAGAGGCTCGGCTGCGTCCGGCCCTGAATTCTCTCCAGCCCTATGTGGCGGGCAAGGGCTTTGGGGAGATCTCCAGGAGGTACGGCTTTAATCCCGAGGATATAGTCAAGCTGGGCAGCAACGAGAATCCCTACGGGCCCAGCCCAATGGCCAAAGAGGCCCTCGCCTCTGCGGCCATGGAGAGATACCCCGAGCCGGAGGAGCTCTTAGCGGGGCTCTCCGCCTATACCGGCTTTCCCGAGGATATGATCCTGCTGGGGGCGGGAATGGATGGGGTCATGGATACCCTCACACGCATCTTTCTGGAGCCGGGGGATACCACCTTCATTCCCACCCCTACCTTCAGCTACTATGAGATCCTGACCATCATGGCCGCTGCCCGGCCCATATTCTCCCCCCGCGGGCCGCAGCATGAGCTGGCCGAGGCCGTTCCTGAAAAAGCCAAGATGGCCTTTCTCTGCTCTCCCAATAATCCCACCGGCAATGTCCTAAGCGAAAAAGAGCTTCGGGCAATATTGGAGAGCACCGATGCCATAGTCTTCCTGGACGAGGCCTATGTCGAATTTTCGGAGAGGAGCCTGGTCCATCTGGTGAGAGAGTACGACAATCTGATCGTGGGTCGCACCCTATCCAAGGCCTTCGGCCTGGCGGGCATGCGCCTGGGATACGCTCTGGCGCCTAGCTGGATTGCCGAGCAGTACCGCCGGGCTGCTCCGCCCTTTTACGGCATCAGCTCTGCCTCCGCCGCGGCCGGGGCGGCAGCTCTATCTGACCTGCCCTTCATGCGCCGCTCGGTGGAAAGGATCGTCTCCGAGAGGGAGAGGCTGGTGAGGGAGATCGGATGCGATGCATCCCAGGCCAACTTCCTCTACCTGCCGACCGCCTTGCCATCCGATCAGTTCGTGGAGCGATTTCTCCGCTGCGGCATCATCATTCGGGACTGCCGCTCCTTCCGGGGCTCCGGTGAGCATAAGGTTCGCGTGACCGTAGGCAGGCCGGAAGAAAACCAGCGCTTCCTCTCCGCTTACCGGGAGATATGCAGATAGCCTTGACCGGCACGCCGGGCACGGGAAAGACCACCGTGGCCGCTCTGCTGCATTATCGGGTTTTAGACATCAACTCCCTGGTAAGAGGGGGGATGAACCTGGGCCAGGATCCGGAGAGGGGCTGCCTGGAGGCGGATATGGATGCCCTGGCCGGGCATCTGGACTCCCTTGAATCAGAGGAGACGGTGATACTGGAGGGGCACTTTTCCCATCATTTTGCCGACTGGGCCATAGTGCTGCGCCTTTCTCCCGCCGCTCTCCGGCTTCGCCTGGAGAAGCGGGGCTACTCCCAGTCCAAGATCAGAGAGAACCTGGAGGCAGAAGCCCTGGATGTGATACTGGTGGAGGCGGTGGATATGTGCCGGCGGGTGGATGAGATAGACACCTCGGGCAGGAGCGCAGATGAAGTGGCAGCAATGATCGAGGATATAATAGAAGGAAGGCTCTATCTCCCACCCGGTCAGGCGGACTGGCTGGAGGATTTCTTTGGCCGTTAGTCCTGAATAAATCCGGCTCTGATGCGAGAAGGCATCTCCTGGGCGGGGGGAGCAGCCATCTCTGGAGAGCCCGCATCCAGGAGACGGCCTATGCGGCCGGCGGCCTTCTCCAGAAACTTCTGGCTGGTCCGATCCGGCTCTTGAAGCAGGGCCAGCACCGCCAGGCCCTTGGTCTGGCCATTGCCGAAGATGGGTGCAGAGATCCAGCTTTTTCCGGTCGCCTGGGTGGGGTGAATGAGGGGCTGGCTCAGGAGCCGCACAGTCTCTGCTCCCTCGATAAAGCTGATCAGCTCCTCCACTGAGCCGTGCAGAGCCCGCAGCTGCAGCCCCTCCTGCTCTAAGAGGAATATGCCAGCCACCTCCGCTCCCGGCGTCCCGGATACCATATGGCTGAGGACGCCGCCAAGCATTCGGTCCGGGTCCAGGCCAGAGAGGCAGCTCTCGGTCAGCCCCTCCAGGGCCAAAAGCTCCCGGCTCTCATTCATCATTTCGATCTCTTTCTCTTTTCTGGCGGTGATGTCCAGGACATTGCCCAAAATAGCCCTCTTGCCCTCATATTCGATGGGAACGGTGCGAAACTCTATCCAGCGAGATGTACCGTCTTTGCGCCGCACCCTGGACTCATAAACCGGCACGTCGGAGGAAGGATCGCTCTTTAGGCGGCTGACGCAGGCCATGTCATCAGGCTTGATCAGTTGCCAGAAAGGCAGGCCCAGCAGGCTCTCCGCAGAGGTGCCGAATATCTCTCCCAGCTTGGGGTTGACCAGCCGGAAGGCCCCCTCCTGCAATATGTAAATGCCTGCCAGAGCGTTTTCCACAATGCTCCTGTGGATCCTCTCCGATCTCTCTATCTGAGATTGCATGGCTCTCTGGCTGGATTTGAACCTGGCCTCCAGGATCAGGTTCTCGAAGACATAAGGCAGGCTCTTAAAGCTCTCCAGGCTTTTAACCACATATTTGGTGGCCCGGTTCTCAAATGCCACCACCGCCATCTCCGTGGTTCCGTGACCGGAGACCATGACCACGGGTATATCCTGATCCAGTTTTCTGATGCGCACCAATACATCCAGGCCCCCCATTCCAGGCAAAACCAGATCCACGGATATGAGGTCATAGGCTTTGGAGGAGATCATCTCCAGGCCCTCCTCTCCAGAAGCGGCATAATCCAGGAAGAACTCATCATGCCTTCTAAAGCCCATCTTGATCAGCTCGGCATGCTCCGGATCGTCCTCAATGATCAGAATGCGAAATGGCTCTGGCATGAAAAGCACTCCCTCTGGCTAATTTAGAATACGGAAATGCAATATTTCTATCTTTCTGCCAGTCCCGGCCTCATCGCCCCGGGCATTTCCCATCCCACCATAGTTTTATTTGCGATCAGGCTCATCCAGGATTGATGAAAGCTTTGCATGTACTCGTTCTTCTGCTATTCTTCTCCTCCTGCCAGGCAAAGACGCTGACAGTGGATGCAAAAGGGTCCGGCGATGCTCTGGATCTGGAGGGTGCCATTTCACTGGCCACAGATGGCGACAGCATCCTGATCATGCCCGGAAACTACTCCGGGGCAAAGGTGGACCGGAGCCTGAATATCACTGGAAGACCGGGCGCAAATTTTATGGGCAGCTTGACCGTAGCCTCCCCTGGCTGCAGGATATCGGATATAGACATCACCGGTCCGGAGGATGATTCCTCAATCAGCCTCGTCTCCTCCGGCATCAGTGTCAACGGCTGCAATATCTCCTCTCTCGCGAATGCAGTCTCTATTTTGGGAGACGACAACCGGGTAGAAAACTGCTCCATAACCTCTCCCCGGGCAGTAGATATAAGGGGAGCGAAAAATGCTGTCCTGGCCAGCAGCATCTCGGGAGAGACGGCAGTAGTCTTCAACCGCACCTGGGG
>CALMJN010000160.1 GCA_937864385.1 uncultured Methanosarcinales archaeon
TCCGGGACATCAATGCACAATCTATAAATACAATGTACTTTTTAACTCAATATAGTACAAGATTATACATTAGATCTGGTGATTGCATTGGATTATCTTCAAAAGATCGTGGAAGGAAGTGACCTGGCCTTCTCCGAGGCCGAAGCACTGATGGGATACATCTTCAGCAGCGCCACCGACGCCCAGATCGGGGCCCTTCTCATAGCTCTGCGCATGAAAGGCGAGTCCGTGTCCGAGATCGCCGGCTTTGCCCGCAAGATGAGGGATTCTGCTGTATGCATCTGCCCCCAGGTGAAGGGAGTTTTGGTGGACACCTGCGGCACAGGAGGGGACGCCGCCAACACCATAAATGTGAGCACGGCAGCGGCCATAGTCACTGCTGCCTGCGGTGTGCCTGTGGCCAAGCACGGCAACTATGCCGTGAGCTCGAAGTGCGGCAGCGCCAATGTGCTCTCCGAGCTGGGAGTGAATATCAGCCCCGCTCCAGAGGCGGTGACAGCCATGATCGAGCGCCTGGGCATAGGATTCATGCTCGCCCCCATCTTCCACCCGGCAATGAAGCGGGTGGCTCCTGTCCGCCGGGAGCTGGGGCTGCGCACGGTATTCAATATCCTGGGTCCACTGACCAATCCCGCCGGAGCCCGGGCTCAGGTGATGGGGGTCTACGATCCCCGCCTCTCCCGGAAGCTGGCATCGGTCTTCCAGATGCTGGGCACGGAGAGGGCCATGGTGGTTCACGGCTGCGGCATGGACGAGATAACCAATATAGGAGAGACTGCGGTGACCGAATTGAAAGATGGAGAGATTGATAGCTACAGCATAAAGCCCCGAGATCTGGGATATCCATCGGCTGCCCTGGCGGATATAGCCGGGGGGACTCCTGAGGACAATGCTCGAAGGCTTGTCTCTGTGCTGAGGGGTGAGAGATCGCCCGCCAGGGATATCGTGGCCATGAATGCCGGGGCGGCAGTCTATATCTCCGGCCAGGCCGATAGCCTCAAAGAGGGAGCCATTGCTGCGGAGGAGGCCATAAGCTCCGGGAAAGCCCTCGATCTCCTGCATAAGATGGTGCAGATGAACGGCGACTACGGCAAGCTGGTGCGCTTCTTATGACCAGGGTCAAGATCTGCGGGCTCATGAGCCGCCAGGACCTCGACTATGCCCTGGTGGCAGGGGCGGATGCGGTGGGCTTTGTGGTGGAGATAGATTCATCCAGGCACTGCCTTTCAGCCGCGGCGGCAGCGGATCTCATCCGACGGGTGCCCATCTACTGCAAGAGCGTGGCGGTGATCAATCCCAGGGATGTGGATGATGCGATTCGTCTGGCCCATGAGACCGGTGCGGAGGCGCTGCAGGTGCACGGCTCCCTCTCTCCCGTCGATCTGGCCGAATTGAAAGGGCGGGCTCATCAGAAGATCATTGCCGCCGTGGCTGCCGAGCCAAACGGAGAGCAGGCCCAGCGCTATGCCGCGGTGGCAGATGCCATTCTCCTGGACAGCATGGTCGGCGGAACCTTGGGCGGTACGGGAATGGTTCACGACTGGCAGGTCAGTGCGGAGATAGCCGCATCTCTGAAGGTTCCCGTGATCCTGGCGGGGGGCCTGTATGCCGGCAACGTGGCCGAGGCCATAGAGAAAGTCAAGCCCTATGCTGTGGATGTATCCAGCGGCACGGAGACCGAAGGCAGAAAGGACCCGGCAAAGGTCCGCTCCTTCTTGCAGGCGGTGAGAGCATGTCCTTCCCAACGGTAGCGCCGGTGTTTGTGGATGTGAGCAATAAGGTGAGCGTGGATGCCCCTCTATCTTTGTTTTTGGCCTTGCGGGGCCGCCGCTGCCCTTACTTGCTGGAGTCGGTGGAAAAGTCCGGGCAGAAGGCCAGGTTCTCCTTTGTCGGTGCCGATCCCTCCGCCATGATCACTGTGAAGAACCGCTATGTTCAGATGGAGTTCTACAACGGGGGCATGGAGCTGATGAAAGCCCGCCTATCGGAATGCGTGGATGTGCAGCGAAGAGATTCGACATTGGAGGGAGCTATAAAAGAGGGATACGATTTATTCCATGTGCTGCGGGCGGCCATTCCCTCTAGCCGGGGCATGCCCAACAGCTTCGGCAGGCAGGTCTTCACCGGGGGCGGCATAGGCTATCTGGCCTATGATCTGGTTTTGGAGCGGCTGGGAAGGAGATCGAGCGGCACGACCCCCGATGCCCAGTTCGGTCTGGCGGAGAGCACATTCATCTTCGATCACCTGGACCGCAAGGTCTACTTCGCCATAGCTCCCATTCTTCCCGGACCCAAGGTCAATCTGATTGAGACCATCGCCGGCATAGATCCGGAATACGACCAGGCCGAGGATTTGGACATAAGCGGCAATGTCCTCTCCGCGGGAGGAGAGGAGGAGTACAAAGAGGCTGTGAGAAAGGCCAAGGCGCACATCACCGATGGCGACATATTTCAGGTGGTTATCGCCCGGTCGACCAGGGTAGAATGCTCTGATCCGGTCAAGCTCTACCGCAAGCTGCGAAGCATCAATCCCAGCCCCTATACCTATATCTTCGAGTTCGGGGGCCCGGCAATAGTGGGAGCCTCTCCAGAGACCCTCTTCAATACCTACGATCGCAAGCTCAGGGTAAATCCCATAGCCGGCACCTGTCCCCGGGGCAGGACCAAATCTGAAGACGACAGATATGCCCGGATCATGCTGGCAGACGAGAAGGAGAGGGCGGAGCATGTCATGCTGGTGGACCTGGGCAGAAACGATGTTCGCTCCGTCTGCAGCTCCGGAACGGTCAAGGTGGAGGATTTCATGTCTGTTCTAAAATACTCTCATGTGCAGCATATTGAGACCACGGTAATCGGCGAGCTGCGGGAGGAGTGCGATCAGTTCGATGCCGCCCGGTCGGTCTTTCCCGCGGGCACCCTCTCTGGTGCCCCCAAGCTGCGGGCTATGGAGATCATAGATGACCTGGAAGAGGACCCCCGGGGCATTTACGGGGGAGGCATAGGCTATTTCTCCATAGACGGCAGCTCCGACTTCGCTATAGCCATTCGCAGCGTCCTGATTCGGGATGGGGTGGCCAGGGTGCAGGCCGGGGCAGGGATTGTGGCCGACTCCGATCCGGAGAAAGAGTATCAGGAGACTGAGAGGAAGATGGCGGCTATGAAAAGAGCCCTGGGAGTGGCGGCATGAGTGATGCAGCAGCCCGGCCCATCCTCTTTGTGGACAATCAGGACTCCTTCGTCTGGAACCTGGTGGACTATGTGTCCGCTTTTTATCCGGAGACAACTGTCCGTTCCAACCAGGTGACTCTGGCCGAGGTCGCGGCACTGCGTCCCCTGGGGATTGTCATCTCTCCCGGTCCCGGCCATCCGGCCAATCAGAGAGACATCGGCTCCTGCCTGGACATAATCAGGCAAATTTCCCAAACGCCCATCCTGGGCATTTGCCTCGGCCATCAGGCCATGAATATAGCCTACGGGGGCACAATCTCCCACACCCGGCCCCTGCATGGCAAGACCTCTCCCATTATCCATGACGGCAAAGGCATCTTCCGGGGGGTGGAAAATCCCCTGGTGGGGGGAAGGTACCACTCCCTGGCCATCGAGAAACTCTCCCCGGAACTGGAGGTCTCTGCCCGGACGGATGACGGGGTGATCATGGGAGTGCGGCATAAGAGCCGGCCGCACTGTGGCCTGCAGTTTCATCCCGAGTCGGTGCTGACGCCCTCGGGAAAGAAGCTGATATCCAACTGGATCGAGGATGTGGTGGCATGCACTCATTGATTCAGGGCATAATCGAGGAGAGAATCAGGCGTGGAATCGCCCCTGCCGCATCCTGGCCGGTAGAGGAGCGGCGGGATCTGATCTCATCGGCACGGGCTGCCAAAGGAAGGGGCCAGATCCCCATCATCGCCGAGATCAAGCCCAAAGCCCTGGGCCGGCCTCTCACGGCAGAGGAGGTCTCAGCCTATGCCAAAGCCTATGCTGAAGGCGGAGCCTGCGCCATATCCGTTCTAACCGAGCCGACGAACTTTTTGGGCTCTCTGGAAAACGCCAGGATCGCCAGAGAGGCGGGACTGCCGGTTCTGAGAAAGGATTTCATCTTTGATGAGAGGCAGCTCTCTGAGGTCCAGGCCGATCTGGTTTTGCTCATAGCCGCATTGGAAATTGACCTGGACCGGTTCATAGAGGCGGCCAGGAGCCTGGGTATGGAGCCGCTGGTAGAGGTTCATACAGAAGAGGAGATGCAGGCTGTTCTAAAGACCGATGCCCGGATCATAGGAATCAACAACCGCAATCTCAATACCCTGGAGGTGGATCTGGCAGTATTCGAGCGGCTGGCTCCTCGGGCGTTGGAGGCAGGCGTATTCCTGGTGGCGGAGAGCGGCGTGCACAGCCGCGCCGATGCAGAAAGGATGATGGCCGCGGGAGCGGATGCCCTGCTGGTGGGAACGGAGCTGATGGGCAGGCCAAAGAGGCTGGAGGAGATCAACCGGATTTAGCCGCAATTCTTTTGAAAAAAATATTCAGACCAGCACCTCTTCCACCGGCCTTCTGGGCGTATGCTTGGCAGGATCGGCATATCCCATACGTATAAGCAATTGAGGATATTTGACGCCTAAAATCTCTGCCATCTCCTGCCTCAGCTCAGATATGGCGGTGGGCTGGCTGAAGAGGTCGAAGCGGACATCCATTTCTGTGGCCTTGAGGAAAAGCAGCTCGAAGAGCACTCCTGCCTTGATCCAGGTCAACCTGTCCTCTTTATCTGTGGAGAGCACCCCCACCGCGGGAGAGGCCTTCATATAAGCGGTCTCAATACTGGCCCGGGAGGAGGACATATCGAATGTCCCGAAGACGAATGATCCAAAGAACGACTCAAAATCGGTGTAGCCGAAGGAATAGCCCGGCAGCCCGTCCCTGGCCGAGGTTATATTGGGCCGGACCCAGGATGCCAGCTCCTTTCTAAAGGCCTTATTTCCCAGCTGTATCTTGTGAGCCCTGGCCAGAATATCAGCCATCCGGTTCTTTTCCTCGCTGTCGGTCAGGATATCCAGCCGGATGCCGTCTTTGTTTATGCAGCTCTTGAGTGCCTCCAGCTTCTCCTCCTCAATGGCCCTGCTCTCAAAGGGCTTTCTATTGGTATGGCGGCTTGTTATCTGCCGGAAGAGATCGGGAAATCTTGCCTCTGCTGCTTTTTTTGAAAAGCGCACGGCAGCCGTCCTCTCTCCGGATGGGCCGTCGGGAAGATAGGTCACATCATATCCCAATCCAAAGTGCTCTGCGGCGAGAAGAATGTTGGCCAGGACACAGCCGTGGCTGATATACAGAGTCCTGTCGGTGGGGTCCACGGCAGGCAGAGCCCGGCTGAAATCTGCGATTATGGAGATCTCATCATCCTTGAGGGAGAATTTCCAGGGCTGGGTATTGGGCCCGGATGGGGAGAGAACAGCATAACGAAGCAGTCCCTTCATCTGATCCTTCAAGTCGCCTGCAATGGGAAAGTCCTTTTCTCTGACCTCCCATGCTGCCAAGTTGTCGCTCACTTTAGACCATCTCCTCTTGGGGAATATTCATGTTTCAGGATATTCATATTTCAGCCTAATACATTTATTTATCGGAGAGCTAAAACTGGAGCGGCACGGAAGATAAGATATGACCTCATTGGTTGATCCGAAGAGAATTAGAATCCTTTCAGAGCTTCCCATTAAAAATGGGCCGGTGGTCTACTGGATGAACCGGGACCAGAGAGTCAATGACAACTGGGCCCTGATCCATGCTCAGGAGCTGGCTATAAGCCAGTCCGCCCCCCTGGCAGCCGTCTTCTGCCTCGCTCCGCGCTTCATGGGAGCGGGCAGCAGGCAGTACCATTTCATGCTGGCCGGGCTGAAAGAGGTGGAGCAGAGTCTCTCCCGGCTGGGAATCGCCTTCTGCCTGCTTTATGGGGATCCGGCGGTGGAAATCCCCCAGTTTCTGGAGGAATTCGGTGCCGGGGCCCTGGTATCGGATTTTTCCCCTCTGAGGATCAGCAGAGGCTGGAAGAATGCCATAGCCGCCCGGATCACCATCCCATTCTATGAGGTAGATGCCCATAATGTAATTCCCTGCTGGCATGCTTCAGTTAAGCAGGAGTGGGCGGCATATACTTTCCGGCCCAAGGTCCATAGGCTTCTGAGGGAGTTTCTGGTCGACTTCCCGCTCATGAAGAGACAGAAGATAAGATGGCTGAGCGAGGTGGAAAGCGACTGGAAGAGGGCGGAGGCGAGCATCGAGGCGGAGTTTGTTGCCGATGCAAAGTGGCTGGTGCCGGGTGAGGCAGCGGCAAGAGCTGTTCTGGATGACTTCCTGGGCCGCAAGCTCTCCCGCTATGATGGGGATAGAAATGATCCCACCAGGGACGGCCAGTCCAATCTCTCGCCTTATCTTCACTTCGGCCAGATATCCGCCCAGAGGGCGGCACTGCAGGCGCTTTCCGGGCCGACGGATGCAAGCGCTTTTCTGGAGGAGCTGGTGGTCAGAAGGGAGCTGGCGGACAATTTCTGTTACTACAATCCGCAGTATGACTCGGTGAGCTCTTTTCCTGATTGGGCTAAGGAGACGCTTCGGGTGCACCAGAAGGATCGGCGCGAATATATCTATTCCTTAAAGGAGATGGAGAGGGCCGAGACCCATGACGATCTCTGGAATGCATCTCAAAAGGATATGCTCTGCCGGGGAAAAATGCACGGATATCTGAGAATGTACTGGGCCAAAAAGATCCTGGAATGGAGCGAGTCGCCGGCTGACGCCTTACATGCTGCCATTTATCTTAACGATAGATACGAACTGGACGGAAGAGATCCCAACGGCTTTACAGGCATCGCCTGGAGCATAGGAGGATTGCATGATCGCGCCTGGAAGGAGAGAGAGATCTTTGGAAAGGTGAGATATATGAGCTATAATGGATTGAGATCAAAGTTTAATGTTCCGGCTTATATAAAGAAAATTGAAGCTCTTT
>CALMJN010000161.1 GCA_937864385.1 uncultured Methanosarcinales archaeon
AGGGACCAGTGGGGCTGTTGGCATCCTCGCCGTTGGTACTCTTGACCAGGCTTATGCCTGGAGACTGGCCGAAGTAGTGGCTGGGATCCTCGTCAGTTACAATCTGATTTATAGGGCTCTTTCCTGTGACATTGCCCATATTCTCGTACTGGCCAAGTGCGGCTATGCCTGTGGCCTCATAAATCCAGGTCTCATCCGGATCCAGCTTAGTATCGTTATTGCTGTCGCCGCTCACATAAACCGGCTCCACGCCGGGCTGGGAATCAGTGACATTAATATCGCTCAGCGGCACATTGGAGCCTGATGTGACCTCATATCTCCAGGTGACCGAGCCGTTCACCGGCACGTAGGGGCCGGTGGCATCGTCGGCATCATGGCCATTGGTATACTTCTTGAGCTGGATGGATGCAACGACCCAGAGATTGGTGAAATTCTTGCCGGAGATATTCTCGCATACTAGCTCGAAGGGATTGGATACATTTTCCTCTGCCATAAAGCCTGGAAGAAACTCCTCAGTGAGGCTATAGCTGCCCGGCAGCAAATTGCAAAACTCATATTTGCCATCCGCTCCTGTGAGCTGGCTTGTGCTGTTAGTTGCATTCTGGAGGGTGATATTGCATCCCGCCTCCCCCAATCCCGTGCTGCTATTGATCTTGAAGCCGCTGATGCATTTGAGCTTCTGGTTGGTGAAGTTCAGGTTGCTGACATTCGCTCCGCCCAGGGGCACAACAAGGCAGCCCCGGGGATCGGTCTGTCCCCACCCGGACCGAGGCGTCTCGCAGACGGCATAAGTACCATTGGGAATCTCGCATATCTCCCAGAAGCCGCTGGCATTGGTGATTGTGCTCCAATAATTCCCGGCTGAGTCATTGACCCTTATCTCCCAGTCTTCAATGCCGCTGTAGGGGGGGCAGCCGTCGAGCTTATAGCCGGAAAGACAGGCCACCATGCTGTTGGTGAAGTTTATGTTTCTTTGGGGCAAAGGCGGATCGGCAATGGTTATGCTCCTGCACAATGGTCCAATATTGGTCCATCCGCTCTGCATTAGCTCGCATATGGTATAGCTGCCTGGCAAGAGGCCGCAGATCTGCCAGTATCCTGTGGCATTGGTGGTAACATTCCTTTCGCCTGCATCAAGCTGACCGTTGGGAGTGCTGTCGATGAATATGGTCCAGCCAGACAAGCCCAATCCATTCTCATTGAGCTTGTAGCCGGAGATGCATGTGGTCTCAATATAGGTGAAATTGATGCACATCAGCGAGTCAGCCCGGGTCTCATAAACGATATAGGCGTTTCCCGGCCCAACGTAAGAAATAGAGGCGTATGCATTCGCAGGATAAATCCTTTCTGTGCCACCTATGAAATATGCCAGATCAGAGGGATCGGTATAAACCCTGCTGTCAGCGCCTGTGCCGTTAATGGGTGCTGTGAATCCAGATGTCCCGGCACAGTCGGTTACCCCGTCATATGCAGGCATAGTACGAACAATTGGCCCGTCGTGAATCTGAGGGGATAAGAAGTCGCCATTCGGCAGATAGACATCTGCGTATATCCACCTTTCAAGTCTAATATTTCTGGCAATTGGATTCGTATTTTCGAAGCAGTAGTCCTGACTGAGGTTTGAACTGGCATTGATCTCAACCTTGGTGAGAATTCCGAGTGAGGCGTCGAATTGAGGCAATGTATGATCCATATACCAATCGGTTATAGCCTC
>CALMJN010000162.1 GCA_937864385.1 uncultured Methanosarcinales archaeon
CGGTTGTGCTCGCCCGGGACGCGCAGCGGCGGCAGTTCCGCCGGCGGCAACAGCGGCGCGAGACGTCCCCGGACCAGCGCCGCCCACGAAGCGACCTCCGGATCGCACGTGTTCAGCACGGCCACCCCGTCGGCAAAGGCCGCCCCCGCCGCTCCGCAGAGGTAAACCGGCCAGGCCAAACCGGACAGCGAGGAGGTCAGAGCGCCAATGAAAAAACATGCGAGGAAGGTGGCCGCCAAAACCGGCAGGGGCTTGACCCGCCAGGCCAGAGTGCGTGTGCCGGTCGATGCGCCTGCTGCTGCGGCTTGGGCTGCCGGAGCGGGGGAGCTTCTCACATCGCAGTTTTTAAGAATGGAGCCGGCAAGCCCGCTCACCGTATCCCCCAAAGCCAGAAAGAGAATGGCGACAACGGCGATGCTCTCCGGAAAAAGGAGGACCGTCAGCAGGCATCCCGCCATATAATAGATGTAGCTGGCGACCCTTGTCTTCTCGTGCTCCCGCACCTCCGGCAGGCTGATCCTGCCTTGCAGCCTCTGTGCCTCCAGGACCAGAGAGATGGCCAAAACCAATGCCAGGGCCCAGGCGGTGAAGCTCCGGCCTAAGAGAATCAGGCCCAAAGGCACGGATAGGCCGGAGAGGTGGATGGCCTTACGGCGCATCTCCCGCACCAGCCGATTCCGCCAGTCAGAGACCAGATCAGGCAAGAGCCCACCACCCTATTCTGCGCCGTGCCCGCAGGCCAGGCTTCACTCCTTCTTGGCCGCCACAGGATCGCCTGCATCCTGGAATTTAAGCTGACCGGCCAGAAGTGCAGAGAGCTTATCTGCAACCTGCCAGCGGGGCACTTTGACCTGCCCCATGCTGTCGCGGTCCCTGATGGTCACCGTCCCCTGCTCCAGGGTCTCATAGTCCACAGTGACCTCGAAAGGAGTGCCTATCTCATCATTGCGCCGGTAGCGCCGGCCGATGGAGCCGGAAGTGTCATAGTCCACCCGCATTCCCCGCCCTCTGAGATCCTGCACTATGGCTTTGGCCGGATTGGCCAGCTCCTCCCGGTCCATGAGCGGCAGCACCGCCACCTCTATGGGGGCCACAGCGGGAAGGAGCCGCAGCACCGCCCGGGCCTCGCCGTCCACCTCATCTTCGTAGAAGGAGTGGTCCAGGACGGAGTAGACTATCCGGTCTATGCCGAAGGAGGGCTCTATTACATGGCGCACAATCTCCTCTCCCCGGATCTCCTCCTCCACCGTCTCAAATGAGACCAACGAGGGCTCGATCTCGATATTCTCTCCATCTATATTCAGGCGGATGCTCTGCTCCTTGGCCGCAGCCAGCTCCTCTGCCGATAGAGCTTTGAGCGCCTCGCCCACCGCCTTGGCCTTTGCCTTGAACCTGGGGCCCAGAGCCTTGAAGTCCGGCTTTACCACCAGCCTCTGCCGCTTTACCGGCTGATCATAGTGCACAAAGACGCTGAGGTTGACCTTGCTCACCTCCGCATGGGCCTTGAGATCATAGTCGGTCCGGTCGGCCACGCCCACGATCTCAATCCAGCCCAGCCGGTCCAAAAAGACCTCCGCATCCCAGCAGTCTGCCGCGTAGTGGGCCATCTCATCCGCCTTGTGCTGCCGGAAGCGGAGCTTGTCTGCCGCCACGCCCACCTCTAAAAGGAACTGATAGGTGCGGGCCACATAATAGGCCAGGGCCTGATGGGCAATAGTGCCCCTCTCCACCGCCTCTCCGAAGGTCATCTCCTCCTCCTCACCCCTCTCCTGGGCCGCCTGGGAGTAGAACTTCATCTTCAGGTCCGCCACCTCGGAGAAGCGGGGATGGCTTTTGTCCCTCGGATCGATGAATATCTCCGCCTCCGCCTGGGTGAACTCCCGCAGCCGGATCACCCCCTGGCGGGGAGAGATCTCATTTCGGAAGGACTTGCCGATCTGCACCGCGGCAAAGGGCAAAGAGTCCCGGAAGTAGCGCAAGAGGCGGGGAAAGTTGATGAACATGCCCTGGGCAGTCTCGGGACGGAGGTATCCGGTCATCTTGTTTCCCGGCCCGATCATGGTCTTGAACATGAGATTGAACTCATAGACCTCTGAGAGCTCTCCCCCACACTCCGGACAGCCGATCTCATTTTCCTGGATGGTTTTGTAGATCTGCTCATTGGAGAGGGCATCGGGCACCTCCACTATATGCTTGATCAGGTGATCCGCCCGGTAGATCTCCTTGCACTCCTTGCAGGAGGTGAGCGGATCGGAAAAGCCGCTCAGGTGTCCCGAGGCCTGAAAGATCCCCTCCACCCCGATGGTAGGAGCCTCTATCTCCGCGAATCCCTCGGAGATGACAAAATAGCGTCTCCAG
>CALMJN010000163.1 GCA_937864385.1 uncultured Methanosarcinales archaeon
TCGCTGGCAGGAGAGAAGCTGAGCCTGTCCACAGCCAGCTTGGCTCCCTTGCGCAGGTTAGGACCGGTCAGGGGCTCCTCTGGATCTCTGGCGGTGGAGTTGATGCCGTCGTCATAGCTGTAGTAGTAGGTGAAGTTCTTGCCGGCATCGTCCTCAGTGAAGAATCCGTATTCATTGGCCTTGAAGCTTACCGGCCCCGGCTTTGTATTGAGGGTTTCATTTCTGATCTCATTGCCATTTTCATCCAGGATATGCAGTGTCACATTGAGCATATCGCCGTCTTCATCCTCTATATTGGCCTTGTACTCAATGGGATCATTGTATCTCACCGCGCCTCCCGGCGTGACATTGAACTGGCTCATCCTGGGCAGGCTATTGGTCACATTGAAGACCAGCTCGCTGTAAAAGGGCGGCTCTAGATCTTCGTAGGAGGCGGTGCTCCATTTGTTGACGCCGTCGCTGGCATTGACCCTCAACCTCACCTCGCCGATCTGCTTGAGGTAGGCAAATGAAGGCAGATCATTCCAGATCCTTTGAGTTATGTTGGTTTTAGCATTATACTCATTGGCCTGGATCTTATTGGGAAAGAGGTTGACCCGGCGATACTCATCTGATCCCGGCTCTTTTGCCTCAAGGTAAAGGTCGAGCATGCGGCGCATCTCCGGCAGATTATTGTTTTTAATAACCGTTCTGATCTCCACCGGCTCGGTACGGCTGATGGTAGTGTTGTTCCCGGCGTAGTACAATAAGACCAGAGGCAGGGTGTAATTCTCGCTGGTGATGGGATCCTTCCAGAGCAGAGTCTTCAGCTCTTCGAACTTCTCCGGCTTGTTCTTCTTTCCCTCTTCAACCGCCTTGAGCAGCCTGTCTATATCAACCTGCTTGCTGCCTCCGCCACCACCGCCGCCACTGCCTCCTGACGATCCGGCTGATGTCGTTTCCGGGCCCACCACATTCTGCACCGACAAGAGCAGAGCCAGGATGGTTAAAATGCATATCAATTTCTTATTCATGGCCGAGGCTCCTTGATCTTGATATCAAAGTCGTAGTACGGCGGAGCCTGTGTCTCTGGAATTTGCCATTTGAATGGCTCCTCTCTGCTTCCATTTTTGTAATCCTGGCACTGGCTTATGGTCTTCCAGCTCTTGATGTTCTCGGGAAGGCGGCTGTCTCCACCCACCAGGCATATGGTAAGATTCTGGGAAGAGTTTGCCGTCACCTGGAAGTTATGCACCCTGCCATTTAGGCTGTCTCCTGCCTCGGATAGCACGGCTATGATATCCGGGCCCGGAAATTCTCTGGTCTCGGCCCCATCGATGATAAACCTGTACTCAGCCCGGCCCAGGAAAGGCGTCTCCCAGAAGGGCTTTAGCGTCCAACTCACGCTTCCGCTAGAGGGATCGAATCGCTTTTTCTCGCCCACGATCTTCCAGGGCTGGTTGGGTCCGGATGCTCTTACCGACAGCTCAACCCAGGGCACCTGAGTGGAGCTCCAGTTCTGCAGCTCCAGGGTATAGGTCAATGCATGAAGCGGGTCCTTCTCATCCCAGGCCTGGATTACCCCTATTGCAGGCGTTATATTGCCGATAACAGTCACCTTGCTTTCATCGAAGATTCCGGTGGCTCCCGGCTGACCGGGCTGGCTCAGGGGAGCCTTCTTAAGCACCCTCATATAGCGATCGGCAAACCGGAAGTCGCTTCCTAGAGTGGAATGGTTGAATGCCAGGGATATGGTGTAGTTGTTTCCGATATGCTTTTCTTCGAAGGGCACTGCCGCCTGGTAGAGGTAGCTGTCAATTCCTATCATCCTGTCCACCAGGTCCTGCCCGAAGTCCTGTTCCGGACCGGTCAGCCCCAGCTTGAGAATGCCCCCTGCCTCAGAGTAGTTTATGGTGGCCCGGATGAGCTGGTCCGCCTTGTCCCCCTCCGGCACATAGAGAGTTGGGTCGTACTCCAGTATGAGCTTGGGCTCCCATATGGCCTCCGGCTCGGTTCCCTCCAATGCCACCTGCATGATGTGGTCATCGAAAAGGGAATAGCTCTGGCCGTCCAGTTGATAGTCTAAAGAGAACATATAGCTGTTACCGGCATTCTTGGCGTCAAAGGGCTCGGCATAATCATATCTATATCTACCTGCACCAAGCTCTGAGACGGTCATATCCGCCTTCTTATCCTTGTCCGCCCCTTTCAATTGCAGGGTCATGGAGCCCCGGCCTCCTGGGGAGAAGACCTCTGCGCTGAATTCCTGGGCTGCTCCCTTCTCCTCAGTCACGAAAAGGACCGGCAGATAGCTAACATCTCCTATAGCCCTTGGCTTAAGCTGGGAATATTCCTCAAGGACCACCTGCATGTCTGCAGTGAATGTTATCTCCCCGCCCGCCGTCTCGGGATGGGCGTTACTGAGGCTGAAGCTGTAGTTTCCGATGTCCTCTGCCCCGAATTCTCCGGTCCAGATGTACATATATCGAGTCCCACCCAGGTAGACTCCCTTCATCTCCTCAGTTTCAGTTGTTCCATCCGGACCGGTGATGAGGATCTGCATCTCATCCTGCCCCTGGGGGAAGTCAACTGTGGCCTTGACCGACTGATATTGCGGTGCATCTCTTGATACCAGCAGCACTGGTTCGAAGTCAACTGACATCAGTCGGGGCTGGCCTCCGCTGATCATTGGCCCGGAATAGACCTCCGACTCAAAGGTCTTGTCGGCAAATGCAGCCGTAAATCTGTAGCTTGCCTCCTCTCCCTCTGCATCACTGCACTCTCTTCTAAACGGCCGGGCAGAGATATTGATCAGGGTCTCGCCGGCAGAGGCTCTCGCTGATCCTCTCTCTACCCAGGCATGGCTGCAGGGATTATAGACCTCCAGCCTGACTGTGGCATCCACGCTGGAGCTGACAGGCACGGAATAGAGGAAGGTCTCATTCCATCTGCCCCTGGCAGCAGAGACCTTTCCTGCACCAAAATCGATGGTCACGGGCAATACGGTGACCGTCCTTTCCGCCAGGGGATACTCATCGGAGAGGGTATTGTGCACATAGACCAGGCTCAGATTGTAGCTTTTATCTGCATCCTCTTTGTCAAAGGGCAGGCTCCAGTCGTATCTGTACCTATCGCCGCCCAGGGTAATTCCCGGGCTGCTCTCCTCCATCCTGGCCCTGCCGTCAGGCTCCATGAGACGGACAATGGCCTGGCCCTGTCCTGCTCCGTACTCTACGGTAGCAGAGATGCTGCTGGATCCTCCCTCCTCCGAGGCGTAGACCAGAATCGGATCGCCCTCCGGAGACAGGGAGACTAAAGTCGGCTTTGCCCCCAGGAAGCGGGGGCCGCTATAAGCCCGGGATGAGGCTATCTGTTCACCGGCAAAGCTGGCTATAAAGCGATATTTTGCTGCCTGGCCTGACAATTCCGGGCAATCGTAAGCAAAGGGCTGCAGCGTCCAGTTGAGCTTTATGGCGCTGCCCGCTGCCGCCTCTCGCATCTGCTTTCCTATCCAGTCGCTGCTGCAGGGATCATAGACCTGAAGCTGAACTCTGACCGGCACAGTTGAATCAATGTCCGCAGAATAGCTGTAGCTGTCATTCCAGGCTCCTGCTGGTGCATCGATCTTTGCATCCAAAAACCGAACACTGACGGGAGAGACCATTATGCTTTGATCATCGAAGTCGTACCTGTCTCCATCCAGCTGATCATGGAGGAAGGATAACGAGAGGGTGTAGTTGTTGTTGACGTGGCTGTCGTCGAACTGGACCTGCCATTTGTATTGATACTTATTTCCCCCCAGGACCACTCCCTCTTCCTGGGACTGGAAATCCATACTGGCTCCCTTGATCCCCACCTCCAGATCTCCCGGGCCCTTGCTGAAGGTGACGATGGTGCTCATATCCTGAGTGGCTGTCTCCCCTGAGGATACATAAACATTCTCGGGAATGGA
>CALMJN010000164.1 GCA_937864385.1 uncultured Methanosarcinales archaeon
CCCAGGCATTTGAGATCTCCCTGGAGACAAAAACGACATTTTACGACAGCCTCTTCCTCGCCGCCGCAGATCAGGAGAATGTGCCTCTTTTCACCCTGGATAAAAAAATGTACCAGTCGGCCAGGACAAAATATAATGTCCAGATGATTTAGCTATCCTGGATCCTCATCACCCGCAAGCCCCTCCCTCCTCATAGCTCTCCCGCAGGCTGTCCGCCATTTCCTCCCCCAGCCTCTGCCCGGCTCGGACGAAGAAGGCCTCGGCGAACTCCGGCCTCAGGCCGCCGATGCCCTCCTCTCCCTGCAAGATCATGTCGGCCAAATAGCGTATATCCTGGTCCGGAAGACTCTTCAGCCTCTGCTCGAACTCCTGGAGGCTGCGGGAGTAGTGATTGGCCACCGGCGGCAGGATGTTCATGTATTCGATGATCATTCCCTTCTTCTGCAGGGCCTCCAGCTCCGGAACCAGCTTGAATAAGACCTGCAGGTCCCTCTCATTCAGATCTCTGGCCATGCCCGAAAAAATAGTGCTCTCTGAATATAGGCTTAACCTACAGAGCGGGCCAGCCAGTCCAGGTAGGGCTGATGGCCTTCCGCTATTGGGAGAGCAATGATCTCAGGGACGGCATAGCTATGAAGCTCAGCTATCCTCTTTTTGAGCAACTCGAAGCGATCTTTTGTGGTCTTGATGATCAGAAGCGCCTCTGGATCCAGGTTTAGCTTTCCCTCCCAGAGGTAACAGGAGCGGACGGATGCTATGTTCACGCAGGCGGCGAGCCTCTCCTCCACCAGAGCCCGGGCCAGAGCATCCGCCTCCTCCGGAGGAGCGGTGCAGTAGACCACCAGCTGATCCGTCTCAGCGCCCATGCCCTTCCACCCAGCGCCCGCCCTCTGCGGAGATCTCCTTCTTCCACAGGGGCGCCCGGCTCTTCAGCTCCTCCAGTATGTAGCGGCAGCCGGAGAAGGCCTCCTCCCGGTGCGCCGCGGAGCAGACTATGGCCACGATGCTCTCCCCTACCGCCAGGCTTCCGGTGCGGTGAGCCACCTCCGCCGCCGTGAGGGAGAAGCGGCTCATGGCCTCCAGCCGGATGGCCTCCAGCTCGGAGAGGGCAGCATCCCGAAAGGCCTCCACCTCCATTCCTTCTATGCCGTCATCCCTCACCGTGCCCAGAAAGCTCACCACCGCTCCCGCCTCATTGCGCCTGGCCCTTTGGATCATCCGGTCCAGGGAGATCTCTTTCTCGGCGATCTCGATCATGAGCCTCTAGCCCCCCGCCAGGGGGGGAAAGATGGCCAGCTCATCCCCCTCTGCCAGAATCCGGGAGAGGTCCCTCTCCGGATCGATCCTCTTGCGGTTGACCATGAGCAGTACGTAGTCCCGCAGAATCCCAGTGGGCTCGAAGGCCGCCTCCCTGAACCCGGGAACAATTGAGGCAAGAGTCTCCAGCAATTCTCTCACGCTGGCATCCCCTTTCAGCTCCACCTCTCGCTCTCTTCCCAGAATCTCCCCAAAGGCGGCAAAGGCCAGGACCTTGATTTTCATCTCTCTGCCCGCACCTATTTCCTGTAGATATCGGCAAAGCTGGCCGGAGCGCTATTGGGCTCGGCCTTGGCTTTATCTGCTTTTTTGAGGGAGCCCTTGACCTTCCTGGCTTCATTCTCCCTCAGCCGGGCTATCTCCTCCTCCGAGTCTATCCCCATGACGAAGGTGCCGTGGCAGGGCTTGACATAGGTAAATAGCAGCTCTTTTCCGCGCACTCCCATGGCCACGGGAGGAATTCCGATGATATAATAGTCCTTGAAGATCCTGTAGCCGGGATCGACATAGTAGACCTCCTCTGAGTTCTTTTCTATGTACTCCCGGGCCTCCTTGAATGAGGTCCTCTCCAGATACAGCCTGTACTTTAACTGCTCGATGCAGCTCATAGCGCCACCTTATCTATCTTGTTCTTAAGCGGAGCTGGGTTATGAGTTGCCACAGCCACGATCTTCTCCGCCGGATAGTCTATGCTCTCTCCCAAAGCCTCGGCGTTCTTGCCGAATACAACCGCGAAGAGCCTGGCCCCGGAGATGGCGGAAAAGGTCGCCCCATAGGTCATACCCGCATCGCTGTGCATAAAGGCGAAACAGATATCATAGTCATATTTCTTCTCCACTATATCCGCGATTGTCTGGTCCAAATCTGCCATCTTCTGCACATAATAGCTTTCCGGATCGGCCACCTTCAGCAGCTTGACCGGTGCATTGGTCCCAGCTACAGTCACATCCCAGCCCGCCTTCTTCAGCTTATGGGCCAGATAGATTACCATGCTGATCTGCACCGGTACCTCCGGGCAGCCCATCACCAGAAGCGCGCTCTTGCCTTGGCTCATATTTCACATCCCTTGGCCATGATCATATTTTATTGCTATTAATACCCATTATCTTGATGGTGGCCTATCGATCTTTCCGCACACCCATCCATTTTCCGCATTCAGCCCTTTATGATATCTTCAATTAGGAATCCCTTCTACCGGCCCGGCACTCCCGGCAAGAAGGACTGGGCTCATAAGAGACCTCCTCCAGGCATCCCTCCAGGCCATCCCAGAGCAGCAAACGGTTCTCCAGAAGCCTGCCCTTCCCGGTGACATACTTTATCGCCTCCGTCACCTCAATGGAGCCTATGATCCCGCAGGTGCTGCCCATGGCCGGTGCAGTGGCGGGTGGAGGAGCATGAGGAAAGAGGCAGGAGAGGCAGGCGGTCCGTCCGGGAATGATGGTGGTGGCCTGTCCCTGGTATCCGCTGATGGCACCGTGGAATAGGGGGATGGCCCTTTTCAGGGCGGCCCGGTTGAGCAGATATCGGGATGCAAAGCTGTCCATGCCGTCCATGATCATATCGCAGCCCTGCAGCAGATCATCGATATTCTCCTCGGAGATCCTCTCCACCACCGCCTCCACCTCTATCTCGGGATTGATGCCCGCCAGGGAATCATAGGCAGAGAGGGCTTTATGCCGGCCCAGGTCGGCCTGAGCATGCAGGATCTGGCGGTTCAGGTTGGATAGCTCCACCACATCGCAGTCGACGATCCGGATCCTGCCGAAGCCCGCTGCCGCCATATAAAAGGCAATGGCCGATCCCAGTCCACCCGCTCCGGCGATTAAAACTCGGGTGCTCTTCAGCTTCTTCTGCCCCTCTTCTCCGAAGAGCAGGATCTGCCGGGCATACCTTCCCCTATTTCCGTCTCCGAGCATTTCTCCTCTCACTGAGCTATAGTCTTCCTTCATCCGCCGTGCACAAAACGCACTATCTTGAGCCGGTCCGATCCTCCCGCGGTCTCATCCTCCGGGACGATTCTTCCGTTCTTGGCCACGATGACCTCCTCAGGATTTATCCCCAGCTCTTTCACAATCTCCTCGATTCTGGCCTCCGCTCGTCTGCGTTCAGTGATGTCACGGATCGCCGCGTAGACCAGCTTCGCGTCGCCGGCATCAATTGGGGTTAGGCTGATCTCCGCAGGAAACTCGCTGCCGTCTTTCCGGCGACAGAACAGCTCGCGGTGAACACCCATTGGGCGGGCGATCGGACGGTCCGTATATGCCATGCGAT
>CALMJN010000165.1 GCA_937864385.1 uncultured Methanosarcinales archaeon
GCATAATGGGCTTGCGCTATATTCTTTATCGGTTATCAGAAAAATTTAACTATAATGATATATATCGAATATTTGGATTAAAAAGAGGGAAGCAAGGTGATTGGATTGAAGGAAGGGAATTGTGGTAGAATTCTTTTTGTCTGTGTTTTTCTGATAGTGATGTTTATCTGTTCATCCCAGGCCATTACCACTAAGGACCTGTTGACGGCGGGAAATGCTAAAAACTCCGGGGCTATGGCGTCTATTGCAGGCTCCATGAATCAGCCACCCATAGCCAAAAGCCTGACTCCCGATGTGGAGGGCCCGCTGACAGCGGGCTCTACGGTAACCTGGACCGGCTATGCCTACGACCCGGAAGGAGACAAGCTGCTCTATCAGTTCTGGATCAATGGCCCAATGACCGGGAATGCCTGGAAGCCGATGACCAACTGGGATGTTAATAACACCTGGAACTGGACCACCAGCCCGCTAGATACCGGCTCCAATATCATAGATGTGCGGGTAAGGGATGAGCGCCATGAGGGGCCCTGGGGGCATGACAGCCACATCAGCGCGGAATATGGCATCATCAATTTAGCAGGCGCCGGCGGCGGCTCAAGATTGAACTTGAAACCCACCATTCTTAGCGTTAAATCAGATCGCAAGAGCCCTCAATATAGAGGCACAAAGGTCACCTGGACCGCAAAGGCCTCTGATCCGGACAAGGATACCATCTTATTCCAATTCGTCCTCAAAGGTCCTTCAACCGAAGAGCAGTGGCTGCCCATGACCAACTGGACCACCAGCAATTTCTGGACCTGGGATACCGGCACATCCAGGGCCGGTGCATATATGGTTGATGTTTGGGCAAGAGACGGCTACCATGCGGACACGGAGAACTCTGATTCCTCTATGATGACGCCGTTTGTGGTGATGCAGAAAGCAATAATCTTGTGAATGGACAAGTGTCCTGCAGGGTGCGCCTCGATCTGGCGCCTCTAATCTTTTCGCCTGAGCGGCAGGATGATGACTCTAATATTTCATCCTGCCTGCATAGGCCTCTTCTTCTCCCATCGAGGACTTGCATCAATCTGGAAAGCCTTGCCGCCTCTATCCCTTGTACTCCCCGCCCACCAGCTCCCGGATACGCTCTGCGATCTTGGGCCCCACCAGGGCCACCTGCCGTAGCTCCTCCTCTGATGCCGTCATCACCCGCTGGATGGATCCGAAATGGCGCAGCAGGTTCCTGGCAACCCTGGGACCAACGCTGGGTATGGCGGATATGAGATATTCCTGCTGCTCCTTGAGCGTCCTGGCTGTCTTGTGGCCGTGCGCCTTGGGTTCCCGTCCTTCCTTTTTCTCCCTGCTAACCAGGAGGGCGATTATCCTGGCCGTATCATCCTGATCTTCCGTAGGAATGATGGGCACGCCATAATCAACCGCTACCGAGGCCATGGCTCCCTGGATGGAGGCGGGGCTCATCTGGGTGTTATAAAAGTCCCTGCCCTCCAGGATCAAAATCGGACGGTCATAGGTCCTGGCCAGATCTGCCATCTGCCGGAAGAGATTCCTCTGGGGATCGATAATCGATGATACGAAGTCTGATGCGGTCTTGCGCTCCACTGCCACTCGCTCGCTTATGGCATAGTCGCCAACCTCCAGATTGCGAAGGGTCACCTCCAGGCCCATGCTCTCCAGCAGCTTGGCCATATCTCTCTCCCTATAATCCACAAATATGGCTCCCGGACCTGGTGGGGTAGCTTCTGCCGCCGAGCCGCCTGCCTGCACCTTCTGATCTCCTCTTTGCCGGTCGGCCTCTCCTTCTTCTGCCTCCTCCTTCCGTCCCTTTGCCCAATCGGCGATATTCTCTCCTATCTTCCGGACTGCCCGGCTGGAGGAAGCATCCTCAGGACCGACGCTCTTCTCCTCTATCTGATGGGCTCGACCTCCCTCCGACCGGGGCAGGATATCTCCGCTCAGATCTCTGATCTGGCGGTTCATGGTCTTCTCCTTGCGGTCGGATATCCAGTAGTAAGCCTCATCCCGGGTTCCCCTGGCCATGAGCACCACTACCCGTCCCGCCCTGGCCCGACCGGTCCTTCCCTTGCGCTGGATGCTGCGAATCTCGGAGGGGACCGGCTCATAGAATAAGACCATGTCCGTGGCCGGGATGTCTATACCCTCCTCGCCCACCGATGTGGCTATGAGAACATTGAACTCGCCGGACCGGAATTTTTGCAGTATCTCTGCCTGCTTTTTCTGGCTCAGCCCTTGATCATGATCCCGGCTGGCCTGGCCCACAAAGCGCACCGCCCGGATCTCAGGATCGCCCTTCAGGAACTCCAGGAGAGCCGTGGCTGTATCCCGGTAGTTGGTGAAGACCATGATCCTCGAATCCGGATTTGCCTCTATCTGCTCCAGAAGTATCCTCCTGGCCGCGGCGGGCTTGGGATGCTCTGCCTTGAGATCGGCCAGAGCGACCATAATGCGCCGGAACCTGGGGTCCTGAATTATGCGGCGCGAGGCCTTGGAGCCGCTCCTGGAGAGCGCTTCCCCCTCCAGCCTCTGAAAATACCTGGCCAGAGCATCCGGTCCCTGAGTCTCCGCCAGCTCCACAGCGTGATAAAGCTTTAGTATCTCCGCCAGAATAGAAATGGCAGCGAAGGTGCTCTTATTGGCGGAAACCCTGGCCGAGGACATCAGGGATGCCTGCAGACCCAATAGCTCCTTTTTAGACGACTTTAAGCTTATGCGCAGGGGGCTATCTCCCAGCCGGTTAAGCTCATCAATTCTGGTCTGAAGAAGATCCTCAATGGAGCTGCGTATGGCCAGAAGCTCCCTCGGCACAGTGAGCTTGACCCATTCTATCTCCCTTTCGTGAACAAATAAGGCGACATCCGGGTCACTCTCCGTCCTGGTCTGGATCTTCTCAATGCCAAGGTTGCTGCAGATCTCGGCTATCTTCTCGCTCTGGCTTCCCGGGCTGGCGGTGATGCCCATGATCAGGGGACTGTTGGCCTCGCGACGGTAGCGGTCGGCGATATAGACATAGGCATAGCTTCCCACTGCCCGGTGAGCCTCATCGAATATGATCAGGGAGACATCGGCAAGATCGATTCTTCGGGAGAGGAGATCGTTTTCTATAACCTGTGGCGTGGAGACCACAATGCTTCCTCGGTCCCAAAGCCCCATCCTGACCTCCGGCTGGCTCTCTCCGGTCATCATTACCACCCTGTCCCCCGCCCTCAGAACGCGCTTTAAGAATGATGCATGCTGCTCCACCAGGGGCTTGGTCGGCGCCAAAAAGAGGACCCTGCCTCTGTCCATTCTGGCCAGAAGAACCATCAGAGCGATAACCGTCTTGCCCAGGCCGGTGGGCACTACAATCAGGCTGGAGGCCTGCAGAGCCTGAGCGGCCAGATCCATCTGAAATAGCCGCTTTTCCACAGTTTGAGGCAGCAGACGGGGGTGCTCCAGATATACGGCCATGAGTTATCCTTGCGGTTTTCATCGTATTATATCTTCGTCTGAGCGGCGCATTAAGCGCGAAGTTACTCCTTTACCCCTCCTCTCACCGCGAGTCCTCAGGGCATGATTGAGGCATAGTTCGGCCTGGCCTATTCCCTTGATAGGTTCATTGATGCACATTTATTAATAGTATTATATCATTTCTTCTATACTTGTCCTGGCATCCTCGCCTAGCGCTTTCTTTGGATCGGCCATTGAACTGCTGGCATAGCCTGGTTCAAAGGTTAAATTTATATAATATCAAAGTATCAGTTTGATAGAAGAGCTAAAAAAGGCTCATTTAGTGAAATAGCTTAATTTGATCGCTTAAAGGAAACGGGGGCGAAAAGAAAAATGAAGGGAGTAATAGTAGTAGTATCTGTACTGGTGCTTGCCCTTATGGGGGGTTGCGGCATTGTGCTCGCCAATCCGCCACTGGTCCCGCCAATACAGTATGAACAGTTCTGTGAAGCACAAAAGGTAGCAGGAACTGGCATTGTGGACGTCAGCACATCTATCGTGGATAAGAAGATTGCTCTTGAGTACTACAACACCATGGCCGGAGATGGCGATCTGGAGCTTGACTCTGAGCATAAGTATTCTCAGAATCCAGAGAAGATTGCCACAGAGGTCGAATCAGTCAATAACGGCAAGAAGGCAGGCTTTAACCTGATTGAGAACACCAAGATGACCTATGCCGGCAACACGCCTCTTGTGGGTGGCAAGCTCCTAAACTCCAAGGCCTTCTATGGAGGAATTGGCGCTCAGGTTCAGGAGATGTTCTCGGTATATGAGATGGAAAAGGATGAGACCTCATTCTTTGCATCCACTACCCCATACAATCCCTTGAATTGCACTCCATGTTGCGGAAAGGAAGGATATCCTCCCTGCGAAGACCCGCGCTGTCCAGGCGACTGCCCGGTCAACAGTGAGACTGTTACAGCAGCACCCTGCCCGAGGCCCGACAAAGTCGATCCATGCAAAGGAGCAAACTGCACTCCTGAGGAGTTGATTCACTCACTCAAGAGAGCAGGACGGAATACAGCATTGGTCGAAGATCTCATGACCGCTCAGAATAATGTCTATGTTCCATCTCATGTGATCGGCATTGACACCAAGACCTCATTCAATGGTACATGGGGCACCGATGCCACATGGCACAAGATCTTCTACAAGGACATAAAGGCTCACGAGATGTTCACCGGAACATTCGAGGCCGAGAAGCTGATCAAGTTCCATGAGAATCCGGTTCCTGAGACGGAAAAGAAGCCCTGCCAAGGGGTCGACTGCTAGGCATATGCCTGGCAGCTTTATCCTCTTTTTTGGTGATTATTATGAAAAGGTTCTTGCTTATTCTGATTCTGCTGTCGATCTCCTCTCATGCGACAGTAGAAGACCAGGGTGGTGGGATGGGCTTATCCGAGGCGGACATCCTCTCCGGCCCATATGAGCCGGGTCTTCCCGGGTATCTTCCCAGCCCTTGCTACGGTCCTTCTGATTGTCTTTCTGTATATGTGAGTCTGGCTGGGTCGGGTAGCTCAAAAGAGAAAGGATATTTGACCCAAGGAAAGAGCCTGGAGTTTCTGATCAGCGTTAAAAATAAGGCGTCTAAGGAGGTCACGGCGACCCTGGGCATAAGCTCTCAGAAGTGTCCATTGGAGTGGTTCAGCTGGCTTGAAGAGAGCCTGGTGATTCCCGCCGGCGGCACGCGAAGCAAGAGCCTTCTGGTCAGTGCCGATACCAATGCTGCGGCAGGATCATATGATTTTACAGTTGATGCGACCTCCAGATGCTGCAAGTCCAATTCAGAAAGGGGAGAATTCAGAGTTCAAGCCCTGGATTATGCCTCGGAGACGGCCATAAGCGGTACAGGACAGTTCCGGCTGAATAAAAATGTCCGATCCATGAACTCAGGAGTCAAGTCGACCAAGAATATACAATTTAGGGGCAGCGTGGATGCTCTGGTGAAGAATGAATATCTTGTGGACGGCTCCAAGGGAAAGAATCCCAACTTTGAGGCTCAGGACGCCGTGGACAACTACAATGCCATCTATCCCGGAGACTCTCTCATCGGAACCGAGAGTTTCAAAAGCTCTGCTGTATTCGGAGGAGTGGGCGCAAAACTGCAGGAGAGCTACGATCTGATGCAGATGGAGTTTGAGAGCCAGAGCTTCAATCTGCACCAGACCGGATCTCTGAAGAAGAGCGCCGAATTCAAGACCGCTGACAATTTCACCGGCTTCTACATGATCGATGCCAAGCAAGCTATTCCCGGTCAGCGGAATATGGCCGAGCGTGAGGAGTATCTGGGCTCCTTTGAGATCAGCAGAAGGATTGTCTTCCGCAATGAGGATAAATCAGAGCCGAGATGCACCGGGGTGGTCTGTGATGAAGTACAGAAAAAAGATGAACCTCGTCCGTTGCCCATGCCATGTTTCAGCGGTTCATGCAAAAAATTCACAGAATCCCTTAATGCGTTTTCAGAATCGGCCCGCTGAAAAATTTACTGGCGAAGAACAAAAAGGGAAGAATATATAAGATTCGCTCTTCCCTTTTCTCTCGTCGAGTCTTTGCGCCCAGGATATATCCTTATCTTTTTTATTAAGTAATTCAGGCCATCCCTGCTTTAAAATATGAAATCGCTATCTATTGATGCTGCCTA
>CALMJN010000166.1 GCA_937864385.1 uncultured Methanosarcinales archaeon
AATAGGGCCATCTTGATATGAAGACAAGCTCAATATTTTCGGCTTCTGGTTAATGAATGTCTGATTAGCCTTGATCACTCGCGGGCAATCATCCTTGCATGAAGGCGATCTGATGCATAGAGAATCAATCCACCCAATAAATGGATTGTTATCCTCGCCGCTATAGACGATCCACTTTAGCTCATGTTTTCCCTTAGGTATAGTTCTTGTTACCTGTTTCCAGCTAGTATTACTACTTCGATCAAATGGAATTCCATCTATCTGGAATTGAAAAACGCCAATCCCATTTTTTTCTGAGCTAATTTTCCACTCAAAATTGACATCTAATGGACCGTCTCGATTTGTCCAAAAGCTACTCTCTCCGCCTGTTTTATTTGATTGTAAAGATCTATTCGTTTCATCAAATTGCCACCCCTCATTAAAGAACGATCTATTTTTATCTGGGATATCGGATTCATTATTAAAGTCATAATAGATGAGACATTCATTTTCAGAGGCTTTTGCATCAAACGCTAGTAAGGCGAAATAAAATGCCAATAAAACTACTAAAGACCTTCTAAAATAGAGCTTGCTTGCCATGGATAGATTCCTCTTGGCTTAGGTATACGCCTGGAATTTCCCTCCGCCCAATAGACTTTCATCAAACATTAAATAGTTTTCTGCAAGAACAGAGAAGTTCTGAGTCTCTTTTGCCCTACCCACCTTTATATCCCATAAAATCCATCTCCCCTCTGATGATACCATGGTGACCATGAAAGTAGAAGCAGAAGCAATCGTGCGCGGATCGGAGGACCAGGAACAGCGCCCCATAGTGGCCAAGGTGAAGGGAACCGGCGCCGATGGAAGCCTGAGCGTCCAGGTCTCCGGCCAGCAGTCCAGCCCCATATCCGCCCGCATATCCGGCGATGAGAAGAATCCCATTTCCCTAGGCCCGGTGGAGGTCGCGCCCATAACAGTCATTCCCGACCTCTCCGAGGCAGCCAAGAGCATGGATTTCGGAGCCCTGGTGGGAGCCATCACCAGGTTATCCCAGGGGGTGAAGGTTGAGGTGGGCAGTTCCGCCTCGCCTCTCGCTGTTGCGCCGCTGTCCGTCTCCCTGGGCAAGATACCCGTGGACCTTACCATATCCGTCTCCTCTCCTACCTCCGAGTCTGTCTTCAAGGTGGAGATCAAGGGCACTGTCGGGGAGTAGGAAATCAATATAAGTCCGGGCGGCATTGCCGCCGCCATGAGGTGCAGATCATTCTTCCGGCCTGGCTGGTAGTCCTGCTGGCGGCGGCCCTCCCTGTCTCCGAGCTGCGGGGGGCCATACCCCTGGCCATAGGGGTATATGGCTATGATCCCTGGCAGGCGTATCTCTTGTCCGTGCTGGGAAACCTCTTGCCAGTGGTCCCTTTGCTTCTTTTTCTGGGGCCGGTCTCCGACTGGCTACGGAGATTCACATTCTGGGATAAATTCTTCACCTGGCTCTTTTCCCGCACCAGAAGAAAGTACATCCGGGAGCACGAGAGCTTCGGGCTGACCGCCCTGGCCTTGTTCGTGGCCGTACCTCTGCCGGTTACCGGAGCCTGGACCGGCTGCGCCATCGCTTTTCTGGTGGGCTTCCGCTTCTGGCATGCCTTGGCCGCCATATCCACAGGCGTCCTCCTGGCGGGAGTCATTGTCACGGCCACGGTGCTGGGCGTGCAGTGGCTCTGGTGATAGAGGGATCATGGCCAGGCCCTGACCGGCATCATATCCGGCTACCGGCCTCGCCCCAAACTCTCTATCTCCAGATCGATCTGCTCTTCCTCCTGCGTCAGAGGCGGCTCTTCTATGCTCTCCGCCGCCCCCCGGATGGCTACTCCCAGAATGATTCCCTTGAGAAGGGCGGGCCGGTCTTCCTTCTTGATGCTGCCTATGATCCGGTTCATATAGCGGCGCAATGTGGTGCCGGGAATGCTGCGAAAGGACTGTATCTCATAGAAGGCAGAATCAAGCTCTTCCAAAGAAAAACCGTAGCTGTGCAGGAATGAGAACAGGTCCTCATCCACTTTGCTCATGGCCGAACAAATCGCCCTCCGCCCTCAATATAGTTTCTTTTCCTGGGGTCATGGTGCGAGTCCTGAAGTTTCCACGTTCTGATTCTAAGGCCTTATCGAAGGTAGGATCGTTGGGCGCAGCAGCATATGGGGTTGCATTTAAGTATCTGTAATAAGGTCTCATACCTCGTATTGATCCTAAAAATTCAAGGTGATATTTTTGCATGATAGCGTGGTAAAGGATCCATCCCTGGCCGAGATGGGAGAGCAGCGCATAGAATGGGCCAGAAGGCATATGCCGGTCCTGGAGAAGATCAAAGAGGAGTTTGAGAGAGAAAAGCCACTCCGGGGTGCGCGGGTGGTGGCCTGCCTTCATGTCACCGTGGAGACGGCAAACCTCATCACCACCCTGGTAGCTGGCGGAGCGGAGGTGGCGGTAACCGGCTCCAATCCCCTCTCCACTCAGGATGATGTGGCTGCCGCCATGCTGGCGGACGGGATTCCGATGTACGCCATCAAGGGAGAAGACAGCCAGACCTACTACCGGCACATTGCCGGCGCGCTGGCCAAGAAGCTGTCGCCGATGGCGGCAATGACCCTCGGTTTCGCGCTCGCCTCGGGTTCCTGGTTCGTGATGGGCTCGTCGCCGACGCTGGCGGTGTGCATCGGCGCGATCATGATCTTCGCGCTCGGTTGCGTGGCGTTCGCCACCATGGGGGGCGTGGCGCTGTTCGATCCGGCGGCCCTGCCGGATCTCGAGAACGGGCCCCCGGTCCACCTCGAGGAACTGCGCGCCGGCGTGCGCGACACGGCCGAGTTCTGGATCCAGTTCCAGGGCCGGTTTGTGCACATCCGCTACTTCGCCATGCAGGACGCCGCGGGACGCTACCGCGGCTGCCTGGAGGTCACCCAAGATGTGAGTGGCATCCGCGCCCTGACGGGCGAACGCCGGCTCCTGGATTGGGACGCCGGGGAGTAGGCGGGATCGACAGGCGTCTTGCGTGGATGCGCGGTGAAAGGGGAATTCAACGCAGATCCACGCAGATCGATTATGATCAGTTATGATCAACCAAATCAAATGATTGGATCATAAGCAATCATAAGCAATCAGCGTGAATCAGCGTTGAATTGATTAAGAACGGCGGTGATCGGCGGTCGAGCACGAGCACGAGTACGAGCACGGATGGGGGAGTGTCAGGAGGGCAGGGGATTGCTGGCCTGACGGGCGATCACCAGGGTGATGTCGTCGTGCTGGGGGACGCCTT
>CALMJN010000167.1 GCA_937864385.1 uncultured Methanosarcinales archaeon
GGCCAGGCTGCTCCGGGACGGGGACAATGTTCTCACCCACTGCAATGCCGGGAGGCTGGCCTGTGTGGGCTGGGGCACGGCCCTGGGGGTGGTGCGCTCTGCCGCCTCCGAAGGCAAGAAGATCCACGTCTATGCCTGCGAGACCCGGCCACTGCATCAGGGCTCAAGGCTCACCGCCTGGGAGCTATCCCGGGACGAAATACCTGTCACTCTAATATGCGATAGCATGTCCGGCAGCCTGATGAGAAAGGGCAGGATAGACAAGGTGATAGTGGGGGCGGACAGAATCACCAAAGATGCCGTCTTCAACAAGATCGGAACCTACAGCCATGCCGTCCTGGCCAGGCATCACGGCATTCCCTTCTATGTGGCTGCGCCGCTGTCCACATTCGATCCCGGCCATGAGGAAGCGGATATCACCATTGAAGAGCGCGATCCAGAGGAGATCTGCATTCTGAACGGAAAGCGGCTGGCGCCGGAGGGGATAGCGGCCTACAATCCGGCCTTTGATGCCACGCCACTGGAACTGGTAAGCGGCATCATCACCGAGAAGGGGGTCTTCCGCCCGCCGCTGATGCCGCTGCTGTGATGGAGGGGGCCTCGATAAGAGTTTTTAGCCAGCAGCTACAAGTTCCTACCATGGACTTCGATCTGGCGGTCATCGGCGGACTGGGCTTCTCCCTGGAAGGCCTGAAGGACGAGGTGGATACGCCCTACGGAAAAGTTCCCCTCATACGCACCAGGATGAAGACAATCAAGGTGGCCTTCCTCCCCCGCCATGGAGAGAGCCACCTTCCCCCTCATAGGGTAAACTACCGGGCCCTCATCTGCGCCGCTAAAAAATCGGGCGCCAGAGCGGTCATATCCATCAACACAGTGGGCAGCATGGCCGGCCATACTCCCGGCAGCATCTTCATCCCCTCCGACTTTGTGGAGTTCACCTCCTGCCGCCCCAATACCTTCTTTGACGACCGGGCGGTCCATGTGGACATGAGCCAGCCCTACTGCCCGGCTTTGCGCGCCGCTCTGGGCGAGGCTACAAGGGCCGCAGGCCAGCAGGCAGCGGAGGGGGTCTACGTCTGCGCCCAGGGCCCTCACCTGGAGTCGCCGGCCCAGATCAGGATGATGGGCCAGTTTGGGGATGTGGTGGGAATGACCGGCTATCCCGAGGTGGTGCTGGCCAGAGAGGCGGGGCTTTGCTATGCCTCACTTTGCGTGGTCACCAATCCGGCGGCAGGAATGGCGAGAGAGGGCAGCCTGACACTCTCCGGCATCTCCGATCTCATGGAAAAATGCCACGATGCAGTCCTGGAGATTGTGCAGCAGGCGGCGCAGATGCTTCCTGCCCAGAGGTCCTGCCGCTGTTGCAGCGCTTTGGATGATGCCCGGATTTAGCTGCCGGGAGAAAGGCAGTGAGAGTCTGAAGGTGATCATTCGTGCCTGAGCTTCCCGAGGTGGAGATGGCCAGAAGGCTCCTAGAGGAGAAAGCCCTGCATCGGAGGATCATAGCCATCGAGATCAGAGACGGGCGCATCCTCAATTCCGTCTCCGCTCAGGATCTGCAGCGGGCCCTGGCCGGGCGGCAGCTTTCCTCTGCAATTCGCCACGGCAAGAGGCTCTTCCTCCAGATCGACTCCGGCCTGTGGCTTGCCCTACACCTGGGCCTGACCGGCTGGCCGGTTTTCCTGGCAGAGAGTGGTGCAGAGCCCCGCCACACCCGCCTGAGGATAGACTTTGAGGACGGAGCTGCTTTGGCTTTCGATGATCTCCGCATCTTTGGGGAGGTGGGGCTGACAGAAAGTCCGCAGGCATTTTTGTCCCAGCGGGGAATCGGTCCGGATGCCCTGCAGATGGAAAGAGAGGCTTTCCTGGCGGCCATGAGCGGAAGAAAAGGGAAAATCAAGCCGGCTCTCCTGGATCAGGGCCTGATAGCCGGTCTCGGCAACCTCTATGCCGATGAGGCCCTCTTCCAGTCCGGCATCTGCCCCCAGGCCCGCTGCCTAAAGCGGGAGCGTCTGGAGGGCCTCTTCTGCACCATCCAGGAGGTGCTGAGGACATCTCTGGCCTGCAATGCCGATTTTGAAAAGCTCCCCGACAGCTACCTACTGCCCCATCGCCATCCGGATGGGACCTGTCCCAGGGATGGCGCTGCTCTAAAGAAAATCAAGATCGCAGGGAGGACCAGCTACTACTGCCCATTGCATCAGAAAGAATAGCACCGCCAGGAGCTATCTTTCCGGAGCGGCAAGGCTGCCAAGCATCCGCTCGCAGCGCTGCACAATGCGCTCCAGTATATCCATATCATAGCTCTGGTGCACAGGAACCAGTATATCCGCCTCCCTTTCCGCCGTTTCAGGAGCTGCAGTCGGGCCGTCATCTGATATCTTCAGATGCAGATCCTGGGCCAGCTCCTCGATCATGGAGGTGAGGGGGTGCACCGGCCTGGCGGCAGCCGCCCTCTGCCGGAAACGGGAGAGCAGCGAGTCAATCTCGGCGGCCAGGGGCTCAACATCACCCGCTCCCGCCTCCAGGCAGATCCTCTCGGCGCTCACCTTGAGCTGGGTGAGGCTGCGGACTCCTGCCTCCAGCATGGGACCGGAGTAGATCCTCTCTACCCGTTCCCTGTAGCCGGGGGCCAGCACCAGAAGATCTATCTCCTTCAGCCGCTCCAGGTCCTGGGCCTCCGGATGATAGGGATTGACCAGCACATAATCCAGGCCCAGCCGCAAGGCCAGGCTCTCGTACATGGGCGTTACACCCACCAGCTTGCGATCCCTAAGCAGGGCTCTCCGGATCTCCTGGGGGCTATCGGAGGAGATGCCGAAGTAATCGGCAAAGCCTCGGGTGGTGGAAAGCAGCTTGGTGTGGCCGCTCTTCTCGGCATTGATCAGCCCTCTCTTCTCCAGCTCTTTGACATGATCATAGCTCTTGTTGCCCCGGATTTCCACAAGGTGGCTCTGCTTGATGGGCTGCTTGTAGGCGATGATGGCCAGGGTCCGGATCAACGGAGCGGCGATCTCCTTGGGGGCAAAAGAGATGATTCGCCCCGCCAGAGCGTAGCGAACCTGCATGGAGTAGCCATCCCCGATTCTCCTGATCTCCAGTCCCGATTGCCGGGCGGCATACTCGGCGGCCAGCTCCTCCGCCAGCGTCTCTGCCTGCTCAGCCGAACGGCCGGAGAGATCGGCAAGCTCCTTTACGCTGACGGTCCGGCCCGAGGCGAATAGTGCCGCCTCAATTGCCGCTTTGGCCATGAATTCTTCAGTCAATATGATCAGTGCAATCCTTGCCGCTAAGATGGATTTAACTTTGCGCCATAACGCCCGCCATCTTTCCGGCCCTAGGCCCAGACTCCGACGGCCCCTGCCCAGGGCAAAGTCTGTTTGTCAACTAATCAAGACAATTTTAGTTAAATTAAGCCTGCTGGCGTTGGTTTGATATATCTGCAGGCCAGGGTGAGTATCATGCCAGAATGGATCTACCCTGATTTCGAGCCTCTTCCAAAAAGGCCCCTCTTTCTCTGCATCATATCCAACACCGACACCGGCAAGATTCCCGGCCTCTCAGCGGCGGGAACCAGCCCGAAGCTGACCGACTACACACCGGGAGCCGATGCCGAGCTGGTGGAGACCAATCGCATCATCACCATGCCCGAGCTGCCCGAAGCACCGGGAGGCTCGCCCACCCCGGCCATTGTGACCCGGGCCGCCCTGAACCTGACCGGCGTTCCCAGCATGTTCGTCTCCTCCGGCCTGCGCAAGAAGCCGGCTGTGCCCTATGCCGAGCTGGGAGGAGATGCTGGATGCGATATCCGAGTGGGGACAGCTGTGCCCGCCGCCCGCGCCATCTTCGAGAATGCCTCTCTCCTGGGGCGCAAGCTCTCCCGGCTCTCCGACTGCGTCTTCATTGGCGAGTCCATAGCCGGAGGAACAACCACTGCTCTGGCCGTGCTGCGTGCCCTGGGCTATCAGGCAGGCGTCAGCAGCAGCTTCCAGTCCAATCCCACCGCCCTCAAGGAGGAGGTGGTGGCCCAGGCTCTCTCTCGGGTAGGGATAAAGGAGGGAGAGCTCAAGGACCAGCCCCTCCGGGCGGTGCAGGAGGTAGGGGACCCCATGATGCCGGCGGCTCTGGGACTGATGCGGGGCCTGGATGGCTGCCGTACCGTCCTGGCGGGGGGAACCCAGATGGCCGCCGTCCTGGCCCTGGCCAAAGCCCTAGACATTGGCGGGGATGTCTCCATTGCCACCACCAAATACATCATAGAAGACAAAACGGCTGGCTTCAAGGAGATAGTGGAGGCAGCAGGCCGGCCCTACTATTATGCCGATCCGGGCCTGGAGAGATCCAGGATTCCTCCGGTTCAGATCTATGCGCAGGGCTATGTCAAGGAGGGAGTGGGCATGGGAGGGGCATCACTTCTGGCAGGGATCTATGGCGTCTCCCAGAGGCAGCTGGTGGAGGAGACGGACCGGGTGCTCTTGACTGTGGAGCTGCCTAAGAGATGATGGCCGCCCAGCTCCTGTCCCCCGGCCGGCTGGAGCTGCAAAGCCTTCCCGATCCCGCGGTGCCGGAAGGCGGGGCCCTGCTGGAGATCAAAGCCTGTGCTGTCTGCGGCACAGATATCAAGATAATGCATCAGGGCCACAGGGATCTGGTTTATCCCCGGATTCTGGGCCATGAGATGGTAGGAAGGATACTGGAGCTGGACGGATGCAATGCCGGCCTGGCCGAGGGAGACCTGGTCCAGATCTGGCCCGGCATCGCCTGTGGGACATGCCGGCCCTGCCGGAGAGGCAGGGACAATCTCTGCCGGGATATGAAAATCATGGGCTTCAACACCCATGGCGGATTTGCTGAGCTATTAGCCCTGCCGGCAGAGAGCCTCTCTCGCGGGTGCAACCTGCTGCCCGCAAACGCCGACTGCTCTCTTCTGGCCCTATGCGAGCCTCTGGCCTGCTGTCTGAACGGCCAGAGCCACTGCATCGTCCGGCGGGATGATCTTGTCCTTATTTTGGGCGGCGGCCCCATCGGAGCCATGCATGCCCTCCTGGCCCGCTTAAGGGGCGCGGAAAAGGTGATGATAGCAGAAAGTCTGCCGGAGAGGATCCGTCTGCTGAAGAGGAATACCGATGCGGTTGTATTCGATCCAGCTGACGAGCCGCTGCAGGATCTCCTGGCAGCGGAGACGGAAGGCCAGGGTGCCGATGTCATCATCTCCGCCACTCCCGAGATGCCTATAGACCAGGATTCTCTCCATCTGCTCTCCCCGGGTGGAAGGGCCTGCGTCTTCTCCGGACCCGCTCCGGGGCACCAGGAGAAAGAGCTGGACCTGCGCCGCATTCATTATCATGAAATCACCGTCTTCGGGTCCTACGGCTGCAGCAGCCTTCAGAATAGTCTGGCCGTGGAGCTATTGCTCTCCCATAAAATCAGGGCAGACTGGCTCATCACCAGGAGAGTATCGCTCTCCCAGATAGATCAAGCATTGGATCACTCTGCCCGGAGAGCAGGCATGAAATCGGTAGTATGCTTCTGACATTGATTTGTGTTAAAGGTGAATAGAGTGGAGGAGAGTCTGAGGTACTTCGGCAGCCAGGTGGACAGACTGATCCGGGGAGTGGATCTGAGCCGGGAAGAGGCGAACTTGCTTTTCCGGCAGATCCTGAAGGATGAGCAGCCTGATCTGCAGCAGGGGGCGTTTCTTGCCGCCATCACCGCCAAAGGAGCCAGCGCGGAGGAGATCGCCGGCATATGGCAGGCCATTTATGACATAGATACGGTCAAGGTCCGCCCAAAGGTCTGCGGACCCCTGGCGGACAACTGCGGCACGGGCATGGACGGCATCAAGACATTCAACATCAGCACCGCCGCCTCACTGGTTGCTGCGGCAGAGGGCATAAATATGGCCAAGCACGGTTCCCGGGCCATAACCTCCCGGTGCGGAGCGGTGGATATCCTGGAGGCCCTGGGCGTTGATGTGGAATGTGGCGCCAATCTGGTGAAAAGAAGCATCGAAAGGGCGGGCATAGGCATATTCAACGGCATGAGCCCCCAGGTCCACCCTTCCGCCCTCTACCGCATCTTATCCCAGATCAGATTCGGCACGGTGCTCAATGTGGCTGGCTCCCTGGCCAACCCCGCCCGTCCGGAATATGCCCTGCGGGGGGTCTACTCCCAGAGAATGGTCCTGCCGGTTGCTCAGGCTATGAAGCAGATCGGCTATAAGAGAGCCTTTGTGGTGCACGGCAGGAGCGGGGATGGCAGCCGGGGCATGGATGAGCTATCCTCATTGGGCCGATCCTATGTAGCGGAGATAACTGAAGACGGAAGAATCAGAGAATATTCCCTGATGCCGCAGGATCTGGGAATACAGCCGGCAGAGGAGGGGGAACTCCTGCATTGTGGCAGCATAAAGAAAGAGGCTCACAGCCTGCTGCGGCTGTTATGCGGCAGAGAGACGGGCAGCAGAAGGGAGAGAGTCTGCCTCAATGCCGCCCCATTGCTCTGCATGGCTGGCCATGTCGCAGACCTGCCAGAAGCGGTGGAGAGGGCGGGAGAGATCATCGACTCCGGCCGGGCGGTGAGAAAGCTGCAGGACTGGGTCAAGCATCAAAATCAGAACCCTGGGCCCAAACTGGAGCGGCTGGAGTCGATGCTGGAGGCGGCCTGCTCCTGAGCCGGGCCAGATATTCATGCGAGCATAAATCATATCTATTCCCGCCCCCAGAGCCACCAGCTAAAATATGGATTTGGAATCTGGGAAATGGTGCTCTAGGCACAGGGGGATGCTGCTGATAGCTCTGGCATCCCTCCTCCTGGTCGCTTATTTCTTTTTTCCCTTTATGGACGGCATCATCCTGGGCACAGTCTTCGCCTATGTGGGCAAGCCCATACGGGACCTCTTTCCTCGCAAAAAGAGGACGGGAGTTCTGATCGCCGTATTATGCATAGTCATACCCATCTTCCTGGTTTTGGGCCTGGGAATGATCGAGATCGCCAACCAGATCATAATCCTGGCCAAGAACCAGGAGGCAATAAGGCTGGCTCTGGCTGCATTCACCGATCAGCTCTCCCAGGACCTCACGCCCTGGGTCAAGGATCTTTTAGCGGGGGGGCTTGAGAATGTGGCAGGAATACTGGGGCCCATAGCCGCCTCCATCCCCGTCTTTCACATGGGACGGGTGGCATCTTTAGCCATCATCAATTTCTTTATCTCCATCCCAGTTTGCTACTTCATTCTCCTGGAGGGCGAGAGCCTGGTCTCGTCATTGATATCCATGCTTGGAGAGAGCGAGAAGCAGACCTGCGGGAAGTATATCCGCCGTATAGATGCAATACTCAGCGGTATATTCATCGGCACCATTTACACCTCGATATTGGGCAGCATCATATCATTAGCCGTATTCTATGCTTTTGGTATGCCCAAGCCTTTCGCCCTGGCCAGCATCGTATTTGTGGCCGGGATGGTGCCCTTCTTTACCTCCTGGGTAGTGATCATACCACTATCCATCTACCGCTACCTTTCCGCAGGTGCAGAAGGGGCAGCTTTATTCTTCATCATCTCCTCCGCCTTCATATATCTCCCATCAGAGCTATTGATCCGGCCTTATCTGGTAGCATCCAGGTCATCTCTGCATCCCTTGCTGGTGATGCTCTCTTTTCTGGGAGGGGCAATGGTGGGGGGCATTGGAGGATTCTTTTTAGCTCCGGCCTTAATGGGCACGATTGTGGGGATTTATCAGGTGAGAAGGGAGGAGATGAGGCCGGAGGGAGCATGAAATTTTATATAGAGACCTTTGGCTGCACCGCTAATATGGGCAACTCGCAGGAGCTGGCAGTAGCATTACAGGAGAGGGGCCACATCCAATCCTTCCTGGATGAGGCGGATGCGATCGTGGTCAACACCTGTGCAGTTACAGAAAAGACGGAACGAAAGGTCCTGCGCAGGCTCCGTCTGCTGCAAGGGCCGAGACTGGTGGTGGCAGGCTGCCTTCCCGCGGCATTGCCGGCATCCATTTCCGGCCTATCCTGCCGGGGAAAGCTAGGCCCCTTGAATGGATCTTCTGCCAGTAAGATCGAGGATCTATTTGCTCTCTCAAGCTCTCTGCCCCCACCCAGTATACCATCTTCCTTGCCTCTCAGGCCAGGGTCGGCACAGGATCTCTGCGGCATCGTCAATGTGGCGGAGGGATGCAACGGAGCCTGCAGCTACTGCATAGTGAGAAAGGCCCGGGGAAGTCTGAAGAGCCGCAGCCTTGATGATGCGGTCGAACGGGTTAAGAGAATGATTGCTGAGGGCCTGGTGGAGATTCAGATCACCGCTCAGGATACCGCAGCCTATGGCTCTGATCGGGGAGATGATCTAGCCCTGCTTATCAGCCAGCTGACGGCCCTGCCCGGAAAGTTCATGTTGCGAGTGGGCATGATGAATCCAGACAGCCTCGCTCCCATCCAGGAGCCGGTTATTCATGCTTTTTGCAGCCCTAAAGTCTATCGATTTTTGCATCTGCCGGTTCAGTCGGGTTCAGATAGGATCTTAGGGGGGATGGGCCGGAGATATCATGCCCGAGATGTTCTGGGAATGGTGGGAGCCTTCAGATCTTGCTTTCCTGATATATCCCTAATCACCGATGTCATCCTCGGCTTTCCCGGTGAGACGGATGAGGATTTTCAGGACACCATTAATCTGATAGAGAGAATGCAGCCGGATAAGGTCAACCTGACCAGATTTTCTGCGCGGCCGGGCACGGCTGCCGCCAGGCTATATGACATGCCCGATCGCTTCAAAAAGGAGAGATCGAGAGAGATGACCCGCTTGTGGATGGAGATTGCCGCCCGGAGAAATAGCAGATATGTGGGTGAGGTTATCTCCGCTCTGGTAACCGAAAAAGGTCGGGACGGCACAATGAAGGCCAGGGGGAAAAATTACATGGGGATTGTGGTAAAGGGAAATCCCGAGCTGGGATCTCTCATCGAAGTTCTGGTCACGGAATCAAATCCATTCTTTGTATCCGGCCAGATTCAGCCCTAGTCAGTCGCGATTGAGATATCTTTCAACAGCTGTATTGGTTTTTTAATTTAAAATCATACAAATAAAATTATAGCAATATTATAACTTATTGATCTCCTGGCAAAAAAAACTCCTTGGATTTACAGCCTACATATTTTATCTTGAATTAGGATGCGCTACTTCCTCCCACAACCATTAACCTTATTAATGAAGAAAATAATCAATCGTGATGATGGTTCTGAGACCTATCTCCGGCAGCAAGGGCCCCGGTTTTTCAAATCCAATTGTCCAAGTGCCCCGTGAAAGGAAGGCCGGATAAGATCGGAAGAACATCAATGATTAAAGGAGGTTACAAATTTGGCTGACCAAAAAGCGACGGCAAAGACATCTGTCTTGCTAGAGGAGACGAGGATATTCGAGGCGCCGAGAGATCTGGCTGAGAACTCCAACGTCATGAAATGGATGAAGGAGAAAGGATTCAAAAGCGAGCGGGAGATGCGCCTTTGGTGCTCTGCCAACTATATTCAGTTCTGGGGAGAGATGGCCAAGACCTATGCCGATTGGTTCGAGCCCTGGGGGTCAACCCTGGAATGGAAGCCTCCATATGCCAAGTGGTTCGTGGGCGGCAAGTGCAATGTGGCTCACAACTGCGTGGACAGGCACGCCCAAGGGGCCAAGAAGGATAAGGTAGCCTACATATTCGTGCCTGAGCCCACCGATCAGCCCACTCAGAAGATCACTTATGCAATGCTCGAAAAGGAGGTCAATAAGTTCGCCAACGGCCTCAAGAGCCTGGGCGTGGTCAAGGGCGATAGGGTCATGTTGTACATGCCCATGATCCCCCAGCTGCCCGTTGCCATGCTCGCCATTGCCAAGATCGGCGCCATTCATTGCATTGTGTTCTCTGGATTTTCCGCCGGCGGCCTGAACAGCAGAATCATGGATGCTGAGGCAAAAGTGGTTGTAACTGTGGATGGTTTCTACAGGCGCGGCAAGCCACTGGCCCTCAAGCCGAATGTTGACGAGGCTACAGCCAATACCCCATCAGTGCAGAATGTGGTGGTATACAAGAGAACTGGGGTTGAGGTCCCCATGAAACAGGGCAGAGATATTTGGTGGGACGACCTGGTGGCCGGAAAGTCCGATAAATGCGAGTGCGAGAAGATGGACACCGAGGATAGGCTGTTCATCCTTTACACCTCCGGGACCACTGGAAAGCCCAAGGGTATCGAGCACGTCCATGGCGGATATTGTGTTGGTCCGGCTCAGACTCTGCACTGGGTCTTCGATATTAAGGACAGTGATGTCTGGTGGTGCACAGCGGATATCGGATGGATCACTGGCCACTCGTACATAGTTTACGGGCCACTCACATTGGGCTGTACCAGCATAATGTACGAGGGATCTCCGGACTTCCCGGACCTGGGCCGATGGTACAAGATAATTCAGGACAACAAGGTATCCGTCTTTTACACCGCACCAACAGCAGTCAGAATGCTGATGAAAGCGGGAGACAGCTGGGCCAAGAAGTACGATGTTTCCAGCCTGCGGCTGCTGGGATCTGTGGGTGAGCCCATCAATCCCGAGGCCTGGATCTGGTACAGAAACACCTTCGGCGCGGGCAAGCTGCCGATCATGGACACCTGGTGGCAGACTGAGACCGGCACATTCCTGGTGTCTCCCCTGCCCATCACACCCCTCAAGCCCGGCTCTGCTACATTCCCCCTGCCCGGATTCAATATCGATGTCCTGGACGAGGAAGCCAATCCGGTGCCGCTCGGCTCGGGAGGCAATATCGTCAGCAACACACCCTGGCCGTCCATGCTCAGAGCTTTCTACAGGGATCCCGAGAGGTACCAGAAGGAGTACTGGTCCACCTACTGGGAGATCAGGCCCGGCACATATCTGGCCGGCGACAAAGCCATGAAGGATAAGGATGGGTACTTCTTTATCCAGGGCAGAATCGACGATGTGCTGAAGATTGCCGGTCACAGAATCTCCAACGCAGAGGTCGAGTCAGCGCTCGTGTCTCATGCCAAGGTGGCTGAGGCAGCGGTCATCGGCAAGCCAGATGAGGTCAAGGGCGAGGTCATAGTGGCCTTCGTCATCCTTAGAACGGGACAGGAGGAGAGCGAGGATCTGAAGAAGGAGCTGGCCAAGCATGTCCGCACTGTGTTGGGTCCGGTAGCTTACCCGGAGACTGTTTTATTCGTCAAGGATGTGCCCAAGACAAGATCAGGCAAGATCATGCGCCGTGTGATCAAGGCCAAGGCACTGGGCAATCCCACCGGAGACCTATCCGCGCTGGCCAATCCCGATGCAGTAGATGCTATCCCGCTCATTAAGTGAGCGGGGCGGAAATTTTTTCTCTTCTTTTTTCTGCGTTCCATTCTCTCCACATCTTTCTGTCCTTGTCTCGAGAGCGGTATTCGAGTGTCCTCCGGCAGCAATATGAAAAACATTTTATCTAAGTTCTGAATTTATTATGTTAGATTATGATAATTATTGATCATTAATTCGATTTGCCTCGATAACTTTATAAATGAAAAAACGGGTTAATTATCGATCGCTACAGTATTCCCGATCGCTCCCGCTGGCCGGGTTTTTTGGCCACAAGTTTAAGAGAGGAGACTTGCTGGTTGGCTGCTCCAAGGCTTTGGGCTGGCACCCAGACAGATTGGCGGGAGGTTGGGGAGAAGTGGGGATTTAAAGGAGGTTACAAAATTGGCTGAGCAAAAAGCAACAACTTCTGTTCTATACGAGGAGACCAGAGTATTCGAGCCGTCCAAAGAGCTCGCTGAAAATTCCAATGTTATGGCCTGGATGAAGAAGAAGGGATTCAAGAGCGAGCGGGAGATGCGCGCCTGGACCGGCCAGAATTATATTCAGTTCTGGGACGAGATGGCCAAGACCTATGCCGACTGGTTTGAGCCCTAGGGCCAGGCATTTAGCTGGGTGCCGCCCTATGCCAAGTGGTTCGTGGGCGGGAAGATCAATGTGGCCTACAATGCTGTGGACAGGCATGCAGCAGGTGCCAAGAAGGACAAGGTCGCTTACATATTCGTACCAGAGCCCGTAGACCAGCCCACCCAACTGATCACCTATGCCGATCTGGCCAAGAGAGTCAATAAGCTTGCAAATGGTCTCAAGAGCCTTGGTGTAGCCAAGGGTGACAGGGTCAGCATCTACATGCCCATGATCCCCGAGACTCCTATCGCCATGCTCGCCTGCGCCAAGATCGGTGCCATTCACACCATCGTCTTCTCCGGATTCTCCTCCGGCGGCCTGGCCAGCAGAGTCAACGATGCCGAGGCCAAGGTCGTCGTCACCGCTGACGGCTTCTACAGGCGCGGAAAGCCCCTGCCCCTCAAGCCCAATGTGGATGAGGCCACCGCCAACACCCCCAGCGTGCAAAATGTAGTAGTGGTCAAGAGAGCAGGCATCGATGTGCCCATGAAGGCCGGAAAGGATGTATGGTATCATGAGCTGGTGGAAAAGCAGTCCGATGTATGCGAGAGCGAGAAGATGGATTCCGAGGACCGGCTGTTCATCCTCTATACCTCCGGAACTACCGGCAAGCCCAAAGGTATAGAGCACGTCCATGGCGGCTACTGCGTGACTCCCGCCCAGACCCTGTCCTGGGTCTTCGACATCAAGGACAGCGATGTCTGGTGGTGCACTGCCGATGTGGGATGGATCACCGGCCACTCCTATGTGGTCTACGGGCCACTCTGCCTCGGTGCCACGAGCATGATCTATGAGGGTTCCCCCGACTTTCCCGACTTCAGCCGCTGGTTCAAGATCATCAGCGAGAACAAGGTGTCAGTGCTCTATACCGCACCAACCGCGGTCCGCATGTTCATGAAGGCAGGAGACCAGTGGCCTAAGACGCATGACATTTCATGTCTGCGGCTCCTGGGATCCGTGGGCGAGCCGATCAATCCCGAGGCCTGGATCTGGTACAGAAACAACTTCGGCGGCGGCAAGCTGCAGATCATGGACACCTGGTGGCAGACGGAAACCGGATGCTTCCTGGTATCGCCTCTGCCCATCACTCCCCTAAAGCCCGGCTCTCCCACATTCCCCTTGCCCGGTTTCAATGTGGATATCCTGGACGAGGATGCCAATCCCGTGCCACCAGGCTCCGGAGGCAACATCGTCAGCAATACGCCCTGGCCATCAATGCTCCGCGCCTTCTACAAGGATGAGGTGCGGTACAAGAAGGAGTACTGGTCCACCTACTGGGACATCAGGCCTGGCACCTACCTGGCCGGCGATAAGGCCACCAAGGACAAGGACGGATACTTCACCATCCAGGGCAGGATCGATGATGTGCTGAAGGTTGCCGGACACAGGATCTCCAATGCAGAGGTGGAGAGCGCCCTGGTATCCCATCCCAAGGTAGCCGAGGCCGCTGTCATCGGCAAGCCCGATGAGGTCAAGGGCGAGGTCATAGTGGCCTTCGTCATCCTCAAGACCGGCATAGAAGCCGCCGAGGACCTAAAGCCTGTACTGGCCAAGCACGTCCGCTCTGTGCTCGGTCCCGTGGCCTACCCCGAGGTGGTCTACTTCGTCAATGATGTGCCCAAGACCAGATCAGGCAAGATCATGCGCCGTGTGATCAAGGCCAAGGCACTGGGCAATCCGGTGGGCGACATATCCGCTCTGGCTAACCCCGAATCTGTAGATGCCATCCCGCTCATCAAGTGAGCGGGATTGCACACTTTTTTTCCTGCCAATTCTATATCAATGCCTTTAAAAGACCATTAAAGACTATTATTAATTTCCATTCTGATATTTTCCTTATATATGCCTCATTCAACCAATCATATCAAAAATTGATGATTATTAAAGACCATGAAGATTTTTATCGCGATAACTTTATAAATGATCCAGTAAGTCTCGGGGCAATGTTTCCCGAACCTTCCGCGCTTTGTGGGTGGTGGTCAAGGCATGACGAAAGAGAGGGATACTCACGATTCTTCAAGATAAGCCTGATCATGGGATCGAGGAAACAATTTACCATAAGGAGGTATGAAATTGGCTGAAACAGCAAAGACAGCTGCTCTGCAGGAAGAGACCAGGATTTTCAATACTCCACAGTGGATCGTTGAGCACTCCAACGCATTCCAGTGGATGAAGAAGAAGGGCTTCAAGACTGAGGCCGAGATGCGCAAGTGGGCATCTGACAATTACATTGACTTCTGGGACGAGATGGCCCAGACTTATGCTGATTGGTACCAGCCCTACACCCAGGTTCTGGATGACTCCGGCAAGCCCTACTTCAAGTGGTTCACCGGCGGCAAGATCAACGCTGCCTACAACTGCGTGGACAGGCATGCCAAGTCCGCTAACCGCAACAAAGTTGCTTACTATTTCATAGGCGAACCCGTGGGCGACACCAGGACCATCACCTACTACGAGCTCTATAGAGAGGTCAACAAGATGGCCAATGCTCTGAAGAGCGTTGGTGTGGAGAAGGGAGACAGAGTTGTGGCCTACCTGCCCATGATACCAGAGCTTCCCATCACCATGCTGGCCTGCGCCAAGATCGGAGCCATTCACACCATCGTCTTCTCCGGCTTCTCCTCCGGCGGCTTAGCCAGCAGGGTAAACGATGCTGAGGCCAAAGTCGTCGTCACCGCTGACGGCTTCTACAGGCGCGGCAAGCCACTGCCCCTCAAGCCCAATGTGGATGAGGCAATGAAGAACGCCCCCTCCGTCAAGAAGGTAGTCGTGGTCAAGAGAACCGGCGTCGATGTACCCATGACCGAGGGACGCGATGTCTTTTACAATGATTTCGTGGCCGGCCAGTCCGCCCAGTGCGAGACCCTGCCCCTTGATCCAGAAGATCGCCTGTTCATCCTCTACACCTCCGGAACCACCGGCAAGCCCAAAGGTATCGAGCACGCTCACGGCGGATATTCCGTTTGTCCCGCTCAGACCACCTCCTGGGTGCTGGATGTTCATGATGATGATGTCTTCTGGTGCACCGCAGACTGCGGATGGATCACCGGACACTCCTACGTGGTCTACGGCCCGCTGTCCCTGGGCGCTTCTACCATCCTCTATGAGGGATCGCCCGACTTCCCCGATCTGGGCCGCTGGTGGTCCATCATTGAGCAGTACGGCGTCTCCGTATTCTACACCGCTCCTACCGCCATCAGGATGTTCATGAAGACCGGCGAGGAATTCGTCAAGAAGTACGACCTGTCCACCGTCAGAATCCTTGCCTCCGTGGGCGAGCCGCTCAATCCGGAAGCCTACATGTGGTTCAGGAAGAACATCGGCGCAGACCAGGCACCCATCATCGATACCTGGTGGCAGACTGAGACCGGATGCCACGTCATCGCCCCGCTGGCCATGACACCAGAAAAGCCCGGTTCCGTATGCTTCCCACTCCCGGGATTCAACACCGATATCTTCGACGAGGATGCCAACTCCGTGCCTCTGGGCTACGGCGGCAACATCGTTCAGAAGACCCCCTGGCCATCCATGCTCCGTGCCTTCTTCAGAGATGAAGTTCGGTACAAGAAGGAGTACTGGGATATGTACTGGCAGGTCAAGCCCGGCACATATCTGGCTGGAGACAAGGCCACCCGCGATAAGGATGGCTACTGGTGGATCCAGGGCAGAATCGATGATGTGCTGAAGGTTGCCGGACACAGAATCTCCAACGCTGAGGTCGAGTCCGCTGCCGTTTCTCACCCCAAGGTCGCCGAGGCTGCCGTGGTCGGCCAGCCCGATGAGGTCAAGGGAGAGAAGATCGTGGCCTTCGTCATCCTCAAGGACGGCGTGGCCGAGGCAGAGGAGCTCAAGAAGGAGATCTCCACCCACGTCAGGAAGGTTCTGGGCCCCGTGGCCTACCCCGACAAGGTCTACTTCGTCAAGGATGTTCCCAAGTACGCTGGTCCGGCAAGATCATGCGCCGTGTGATCAAGGCCAAGGCCTCGGGTCTTGGAGACCGGAGACCTATCCGTTCTGGCCAACCCAGAGTCCGTAGACAATATCCCGCGCATTGACCTGTAAAGCCGGGATATCACTTTTTCTTTTTTAAAACCGGATCGTTTGAAATTCAAGCTATTTTCAGCGCTGTCAGGATCGCCGCTATCTGGCGTATTCATAGAATAATGAGATCTCCCTGCTGCGATCCATGCCCTTTTTCAGGGCCGCCGTCAGATCATCGCCGCTTTCCAAACTCCGGACGATGGCCTCAGTGATCCCTCCACTGGTGGCCATCTTCCTTAT